>JAVHXX010000464.1 GCA_031119595.1 Patulibacter sp.
CGGCATGGTCGGGCGACGCCGACGACCTGCACCTCGTCGCCGTCGAGCTCGTCGCGCCGCTCCGGGCGACCCGCCCGCCGGCCGTTGTGCAGCCGAGTGCCGACCCGGCCGAGGCCGCGCTCGCCGACCGACTCACGAGCACGGTGCCCGGTCTCCCCGACGATGCGTACGTCGGGGACGGCCAGCTCACGCGGGCCGAGGTCCGCGCGGTCGTGCTCGCCGCCCTGGCGCCGCGGCCCGGCGAGCTGCTCTGGGACCTCGGCGCCGGGAGCGGCACCGTGAGCATCGAATGGGTCCGGGCCGCCCCGGGCGCCCGCGCCGTCGGCATCGAGCGTCGCGACGACCGCTCCGCCACCATCACCGAGAACGCCGCTCGCCTCGGCGCCGCGGAGGCCGCCGAGCTCGGCGCGCCGGGCCTGTCGCTCCTCACCGCGGACATCGAGGACCGCCTCGACGCCCTCCCCGAGCCCGACGCGATCTTCGTCGGCGGCGGCGGCACCTCCGCCGTCATCGAACGCTGCTGGGCGGCACTACGCCCCGGCGGCCGGATCGTCGCCAACGCCGTCACCCTCGAGGGCGAGCAGGCGCTCGTCGCCGCTGCATCCGCGCACGGCGGCACCCTCATCCGCCTCGAGTTCTCGCGCGCGGAACCCCTCGGCGGGTTCACCGGTTGGAAGCCCCATCGCCCGATCGTGCAGTGGGCCGCGACGAAGGACCCCGCATGACGACGACCGACTCCACCGCCGGCCGCCCCGTCGGCACCGTGCACTTCATCGGCGCCGGCCCCGGCGCCGCCGACCTCCTCACGCTCCGCGCCGCTGCACTCATGGGCGACTGCCCCGTGTGCGTCTATGCCGGCGCGCTCGTGCCGTCGGCCGTCCTCGAGCACTGCCCGCCCGGGGCGAGACTCGTCGACACCCGCGACCTCGATCTCGACCAGATCACCGCCGAGCTCGTCGAGGCGAGCCGTCGCGGTGACGACGTCGCACGGCTGCAGTCCGGCGACCTCTCGATCTACAGCGCCCTCACCGAACAGATCCGTCGCCTCGACGAGGCCGGCGTCCCGTGGGACATGACCCCGGGCGTGCCGGCGTTCGCTGCGGCGGCCGCCGCGATCGGTCGCGAGCTGACGGTTCCCGGCGTCGCCCAGTCGCTCATCCTGACCCGCCATTCCAAACAGGCGACCGCCATGCCGGCCGGCGAGGAGCTCGCGTCGCTCGCCGCGCACGGCACCACGCTCGCACTCCACCTCGCCACCCAGGCGATCGACGAGCTGGCCCCACGCCTGGCCGAGCACTACGGCCCCGCCTGCCCCGTGTTCGTCGTCGCCCGCGCGAGCTGGCCCGACGAACTCGTCCTCCGCGGCACCCTGGAGACCATCGCCGGGCAGGTCGCCGAGGCCGGACTGAGGCGCACCTCGACCATCCTCGTGGGCCCCGCGCTCGCCGGCACCGGCGCGGAGGGCGCGTGCGTGAGCCACCTCTATTCGCCCACGCGGGACCGCTCCGCACCGGTCGACTGAGCACCCCGATCGGGCCGCGCGCGGCGGCGCGCGGCGTGGCGTGCCCGGTCATGACCGGACGCGCCGCGGCCGTTTGACCGTTCGCGCCGGACGCGGACATGGAGGAACGCGCGCCGGGTTGGCCCGTTTGGACACGTCAGGTCGTCGGGCTGGCGTGAAGAACTCCGACGGTTTGTCCAAGAAACGGGCGCCAGGAGACTCACGGGCGGGGGTATCCGCGCGCCGAAACCGTCCCGGATACGCCGTTTTCCAGCCATTTCCGGGGCGTTACGGTGGATTCGGAGTGTTGGGCCCTGCGTCCAACAACGGTCACCCTCGGACGTTGTAGGTTGCCGCGGAATGCGACCGGAACCAAAGTTCCGTTCCGCTCCGCCTCTCCACCGCCCCACATGTAAGGCACGGCTCGAATGACGCGATCTAGGTTCACTGCGACGCTGTTGGCGCTCTCGGGCACGGCAGCGCTCGTCGCCGGCTGCGGCAGCAGCGGCAGCGACTCGGGCAGTTCGTCGAGCGACAGCGGCAAGACGATCGTCGCGGGCGACACGAGCGGCATCAAGAAGGGCGGCACCCTCACCGCCAACGACGCGGCGTTCCCGGACTACCTCGATCCCGCCCTCGCCTACACCGCCGACGGCTGGGACAGCCTCTGGTCGGCGTACACCCCGCTCCTCACCTACAAGCACGCCTCGGGCGAGGAGGGCGCGAAGGTCGTGCCCGGGCTCGCCGAGGACATGCCCACGATCTCCGCGGACGGCCTCACCTACAAGCTCAAGCTGCGCTCCGGGCTCCTCTACTCCGACGGCAGCACCGTGAAGGCCAGCGACTTCAAGCACACGATCCAGCGCGTCCTGAACCTCGAGTCCGGCGGCGCGTCGTTCTACGAGGGCATCGTCGGGGCGAAGGCCTACGAGAAGGCCGGCAAGTCCAGCGGCGACATCCCGGGGATCGTGACCGACGACGCCACCGGCGAGATCACCATCAAGCTCGAGGCGAAGGACCCGCAGTTCACCTACAAGCTGGCGATGGACTTCGCCGGGCTCGTCCCGGGCGACACGCCCTTCCAGAACGAGACGAAGAACCCGCCGCCGGCCGCCGGCGCCTACATGGTCACGAAGGTGACCACGGGCCAGGGTTGGTCGCTCGTGCGGAACCCGCACTTCAAGGCCCTCCCGAACGTCCCGGAGGCCTACGCCGACGAGATCGACTTCACCGTCGTGAAGAACGCCCGCCGCTCCGCGACGGACATCGTCAACAACAACCTCGACTACCAGTACGACCCGAACGGCCCGGACACGCTCCAGATCCTGCGGACCGGCGCGAAGGGTCGCTACCTCGAGAAGCAGTCGAACTCCGTCTACTACGAGTTCCTCAACACCAAGCTCCCGCCGTTCAACAACCTCCAGGCCCGCCAGGCCGTGAACTACGCGATCGACAAGCGCGCGATCGCGCGACTGTTCGGTGGCCTGCTCACGCCGACCTGCAACTTCCTGCCGCCGGGCGTCGTCGGGTTCAAGAAGCTCGATCCGTGCCCGTACGGCGATCCGAACGCCGCCCCGAACCTGCAGAAGGCGATCGACCTCGTGAAGCAGTCCGGCACGGCCGGCCAGGCCGTGACGGTGTGGGGTGACGACAAGGAGCCGTCGCCGCAGGTCACGAACTACTTCGCCGACGTCCTCGACAAGATCGGCTACAAGGCGAAGGTCAAGGTCATCGACGCCGGCGACTACTTCTCGACGGTGGGCAACGCGACGACCAAGTCGCAGATCGGGTTCGCCGACTGGTTCCAGGACTTCCCGCACCCCGCGGACTTCCTGTTCCTCGTCGACAGCAAGAGCATCCAGCCGACGAACAACCAGAACTTCTCGAACGTGGACGATCCCAAGCTGGACGCCATGATCGCGAAGGCGAACGCCGCGAACGACCCGGCGGAGAGCGCCGACCAGTACGCCGCGATCGATAAGTACATCGCCGACAACGGCTACGAGGCCTCCTACGGCAACCGGATCAACCCGGGCGCCTTCTCGAGCCGGATCGCCGTCGACAAGATCGTCTACCACCCGGTCTACGACTACGACCCGACCACCATCGGCCTCAAGGCAGGGCAGTAGACACCAGCCGCGCGCCTTCCGGGGTGGGGGGGGGGGCGGCCCCCCCCCCCCCCGCCGGGCCCCCCCCCCCCCCCGCGCCACCCCCCCCCCCCCCCCCCCCCGCGCGCCCCCGCGCCCCGGCCCCCGCGCGCCGGGGGCCCCGGG
>JAVHXX010000465.1 GCA_031119595.1 Patulibacter sp.
GCCCCGACCAAATCGACACTTGCACCCAAGTCAAAACGGGCCGAAGGCCCAACCCAAAAGCAGGCCGAAGGCCGACCCGAAAAGAGCCGCCCCGCCCCCAGCAACCGCCCCTACTGCCCCAGCGAAATCGCCCCGATCACCTCACGCCACCAGGACCGCTCGGCATCCGTCTTGGCGAGGCCGAGGCGGCGGCCGGCGGCGCGTTGGAGGTCGGAGGGGGAGCCGGTGGCGGTGTAGCGGCCGGTGTAGGCGAAGCGGCCGTCGGAGAGGACGACGACGGCGCCGGGTTCGTCGCGACGGGTTCGGATCTGTTCGATGACCTCGCGGCCGCCGACGGTGGCGGGGCGGGCGGGGTCGCCGTCGGCTTCGCGCCAGGGGCCGGTCGAGAAGATGGTGGCCTGGCGGCGACCGATGGGGCGCACCTCGGGGCGGGTCATGGGGCCTTGGCGCCAGCGGCGCAGGAGACCTTCGAAGTCGCCGAAGGCCTCTTGGCGGACGAGGATGTGGAGTTCGTCGCCGGCGTCGACGACGGTGGACCCTCGCGGCGGGATGGCGGTGTTGTTCTGGACGATGAGGTTGAGAAGGGCGTCGCGTGGGAGGTCGAGGTCGCGGACGCGTAGGCCGACGATCGCGTCGCCGTCGCGGACGGCGAACTGCACCACCTCGGCGCCGAGGCGGCGCACGGCGCTGGCCTCCATGAGCGGGGCGGGGATCGCGCGCTGGTTGGTGGTGACGCCGAGCCACTTCGCGAACGGCTCGAAGGTGGCGGCCTGCAGCACGGTGCTGACGGCGACGGCGAAGAACACGATGTTGAAGAAGTCGACCGCGCCGTGGACGCCATCGATGACCGGGAACGTCGCGAGGACGACCGGGACCGCGCCGCGGAGCCCGGCCCACCCGAGCACGAGCCGCTCCTTGAACGTGAAGTCGAGGCGACCGAGCACCAGGACCGCGGCCAGCGGCCGCGCGATGACCGCGGAGAGCAGCGCGAGCAGCGTGCCGGAGAGCGCGACGCTCGGCAGCTGCGACGGCGACACGAGCAGGCCGAGCGTGAGGAAGAGTCCGAGCTGGGCGACCCACGCCATGCCCTCGTGGAAGGTGGTGATGGTGCGCTGCGCGGGCGTCTCGCGGGCGCTGAGGACCATGCCGCACAGGAACACGGAGAGGAACCCGGAGCCGTGGAGCGAGTCGGCGCCGCCGAACGCGATCGCCGCGATCGCCAGGGACGCGACGGGGTAGAGGCCGGCCGACCCGAGCTGGGCCTTCGCGAGCGCACTCGATCCGAACCAGCCGACGGCCACGCCGATCACGCCACCGATCGCGAGTTCCTCGACGAACAGGACGGCGACGTTGAGCGGCCCGAAGTCGGGCTTCGTGAGCAGCGAGATCATCGTGAGCACGAGCAGCACGGCGATCGGGTCGTTGAGGCCCGCCTCGCCCTCGAGGGTGTGCGCCAGACGCTTGCGGATCGTCGACCCGCGCATGATCGCGAAGACCGCGGCACCGTCGGTACCGGCGACGATCGACCCGATCAGCAGGCCCTCGAGCAGGGTGAGGTCGAGCAGCCACGAGGCCGCGAGGCCGGTGAGCGCTGCCGTGAGCAGCGTGCCGAAGAACGCGAGCAGGGTCGCGGGGAGGGCCACGGACCGAAACGCACGGATGTCGATGGCCAGCCCGCCCTCGAAGAGGATCAGCGCCAGACCCACGATGCCGGCAGCGCGCGCCACCTCGTAGTCGTTGAAGTGGATCCATCCGGTGCCGTCGGAGCCGACGATCATCCCGATGCCGAGGAAGGCGATCAGGCCGGGGACGCGCAACCGCCCCGCGAGGAGCGAGGCACCGAGCGCGACGGCGAGGAGACCGCCGATGACCAGGATGGTCTGACCCTCATGCATGGGCGGACCCCTCCCCGAGCGTCGGATCGACGACGGAGGGCATGAGCACACCTCTACCCTCGCACATCACGGGTGACCCACGCTTGTCCTCATGTCGAAGGCCACGCCGGGGAACCGATCATCTAGGCTCCGGCGTGATGGTCCGCACATCGACCAAGCCGCGTATCGCCCCGGGCGGTCGCGACGACATCGGCCGGTTCACGTGGACCCTGCTCAAGATCGGGTCGCGCCGCGTCGGCGGTCCGGTACCGCACGTGATGACCACCCTCGCGAGGTCGCGGCGCCTCTTCCTCCCGTGGCTGTGGTTCGCCAGTCGGCTCATGCCGAACGGCACCCTGCCCGCGCGCGAAGCGGAGCTCGTGATCCTGCGCGTGGCCACGCTCTGCGGCAGCGACTACGAGCGTCACCACCATTCGCATCTCGGCCGGCAGGCCGGACTGAGCGAAGCCGTCGTCGCCTGGACCGACGAGGCCGACGCCTCGACGATCGACCCTCCCGCCGACGGCACCGTGGAGCCGCTCCGCGCGACGCTCCTCGTGCGCGCGTGCGACGAACTCGTCGAGACGCACACCCTCACGGACGCCACCTGGGACGGTCTCGGCGCCTTCTACCGCGACGACCAGCTCATCGAGCTCTGCATGCTCGTGGGCCAGTACACGATGCTCGCCGGCACGCTCAACGCCGTCGGCGTCGAGATCGAGGACCGGCCGGCGCTCCACAAGCTCCGCTGAGCGCGCCGCGCCGCGGCCGCACCTCGCGACCCGCGCCCGGGGCGCGAACCTGACCCCCACCTGACCACGGGCCCGATCAGGGCCGAAGTCGTGGACACCTGACGGAATCGCGGCTCGATCGACCCGCCGGACGCGCCGATGGACCTGTACGACGTGACCGGCCACGGATGGCTGGTCGGCACCACCGCCAGGACCACCGCTCATGCATCCCGCGCTCAAGGCCACGATGGCCGCCGCCACGCTCGCACTCCTCACGGCCGCCGCCTCCGACCCGGCCAGCGCGCGCAGCCGCAGCTGCGCCCACGCGGGTCACGCGTACTCGGCCTCGGGCACGCTCGCGAGCGACAGCACCCTCGCGCAGGTGGCGGGCGCCACGACGAAGCGCACCTCCGACGACCGGTGGTCCGGGACGCTCGACGTCGACGTCACCCAGGCCGGTCGCGAGCGCGCCCTCGGCCTCCACGCGTACGTCGTGACGAACATCCGCCTGCGCGGCGCCTCCGGCGGCACCCTCCCCGCCACAGGCACCAAGATCAAGCTGACCGGACTCGCCATCAGTGCGAGCGCCGCCCGCCGCTGTGGCATCGAGGAGCCCGTCGCCGCACGCCCCGCCGGGACGAACGCCTCTGCGGCCGTCTACGCCGATCCCGCCGACGACACCTCGGACGATGCGTCCGTCGAATCCACGTCCGACGACTCGACGGACGCCCCGGCAGTCGTGACCGGCGTGCAGATCACGTCGGTGAAGTTCGGCGGCAAGGCCGCGGCCGGCGCCCACGCCAAGAAGGCCCGCGGCGGCGACGACGCCACGGACGACGACACCTCGGACTCGGGCGACGACGACCCCGCCGACGGAAGCGATGGCTCCGGCGACGCATCGGCCGGCGACCCGGCGGACGACGGCACGAGCCCTGCCACCTCGGACGACCAGGGCGATGACGGCGACAACACGGACGACGACGGCGCGGCCGACGCTCCCGCGACGACGCCCGCCACCACGCCGAAGCCCACGCCCACCCCGACGCCGGCACCGACCACGCCCGCAGCGACGACGCCGGCCGCGGGCATCCCGGTGGTCGGCGGCCACCGGCCGCGCCGCTGACGCGCCGGACCCGCCTGGGCCCGGCCCGCCCGGGCGCCTAGCGCC
>JAVHXX010000466.1 GCA_031119595.1 Patulibacter sp.
CATGAAAACGGAGCCAGGCTCCGGTTATTTTCGTCACTGGCTGCAATGGCTAGGTTTTCTGCTAGACTCCCGATGGGAGAGGGGAGACAAGATCCGTGGTTACGCTGAGTTCCATCGATCTCCGGCGGGTCGCTGACGCGCTGGACAAGATGACGGAGATGGAGCGGACCGACCGCGTCCGCATCGAGGGCTACGACACCTCTACGCCGATCACCGTCGGGGAGGCCACCGTCCTCCATGTGGTTCGCCTCGCCCCGCCGCCCGAGGCGGTCGCGACCCGCGACGCCTATGCGACGTACGCTCTCCGGATCCGAGAGGGGGAGTAGCCGTGGCGCTCAACGGCCGCAAGCCGAACCCGGACCGCACGTTGGTGCGGAACCGCAACGCCGTCTCGGAGTGGACGGAGTACCTGAACGTCCCATTTCGGGGCGCCCCGCCGCTGCCCGCTCGTCAGCCCGTCATGGACGGCGACGTCCAGGTGGCACAGGAGTGGCCGGCCGCGACGCTGCGGTGGTGGAAGGCCGTCAGCCAGATGCCGCACGCGGTCGCCTGGACGCAGACGGACTGGGAGTACGCCTTCCTCACGGCCGAGGTGCACGCGCGCTTCACGCTGGCCTGGAAGGGCGCCACCGGAGCGGAGCTCCGGATGCGGGAGAAGTACATGGGCACCTTCGCCGAGGCCCGGCGCGATCTCCGGATCCGGTACGTCGATCCGCCCCCGGCCGGCGGCTCCTCCACTTCCGCCCAGAGCGAGAACGTCTCGCGGCTCGCCGATTACCGGAACCTCTGATGGGCGCCGACGACGTCTTCCTGATCGAGTGCTGCGGCGCTTCCCGCAAGCTCCTGCCCGGCGGCGCGATCGTCTGCCGGTACTGCGACGTTCCGTCGCCGCACCCTGCGGCCGTCATGGTTTCGATCCCCCGCTACGCCGAGGCAGAACTCCTCTCCGAGGCCGACGGCCCGGTGTTCATCCCGCCGCGAGCGGGCGCATGAGCGGCGGCCCGGCCGCGAGCCGGCACCCGCTGTGCACCTGCCCGGAACTCACGTGGGACATGCTCACCGGCCGCGCCGAGGCGCCGGACCGCCAGGCGTGCCGCGACCGCTCGCCGTTCGTCGACACGCACCCGGTGCTCACCCCGGCGGACATTGAGCGCGTCACGGCCGCCGGCCGCGCGAGCACCGGTAGCGCGAGAGAGTGAGCGCCGAAGTCCTTCCCGGCTACCGGCGCGACCCGTGGTACAGCACGGGCGCGCTGGTCAGCCTGCCGTGGCCGAGCGACCCCGATCTCAAGACGCACCTGCTCTCCCACTCGCTTGGCCCCGGGGTCATCGACTGGGCGGAAGGCCGCGGCGACGGCCCGGGCCTCATCAACCCGCAGACCGGCGAGACGTGGCAGTACACACCGGGACAAAAGCGATTCCTGATCCTGTGGTACGCCCACGACGACAGCGGTCGCTTCATCTATCGCCGCGGCGTGAAGCGGGGCGCCAAGGGCACCGGCAAGGACCCGTTTGGCGCGTCCGTCTGCAACGCTGAACTGATCGGCCCCACGCAACTGACCAGCGATGGGGACGGTTGGTACGGCGAGCCGCACGGACTCGCCCTCGTGCAAATCGCGAGCAACTCCGAGGCGCAGAGCAAGGACGTCCTGCGTGTCGCCAACGCGATGTGGTCGAAGGACGCCCGGGCCTACTACGACCTGGACTGCGGAGAGACCCGGACCATCATCAAGGGCACCGGCTCGCGGCAGGAAGTCCTGACCGCGTCCGAGGCCAGCGCCGAGGGCGACCCCGCCACCTTCGTGTTCCTGAACGAGACCCACCACATGACGCAGACCTCCGGCGGCCACCGCGTCGCCCGGGTCGTCCGGCGCAACGTCGGCAAGTCCCCGGCCTATCTCCAGGCCCGCGTCCTCGACGGGACCAACGCGCACGCGCAGGGCTCCGACTCGATCGGCGAGCGGTCCTACGAAGCGTGGCAGAAGCAGGTCGCGAACCCTGCGCTCCCCGTGGACATCCTCTACGACTCCATCGAGGCCCCACCGACCACCGACATCTTCAACCCCGAGAGCCTGCGCGCCGGCCTCGCGGCAGCCTACGCGGACGCCCCCTGGGCGGACTTGGAGCGGCTCTACGGCGAGGTGCTCGACCCCGAGACCCCGCCCGCCGACTCGATCCGCTACTACCTCAACGGCCTCGGCGCGGCCGAGGACGCTTGGGTGGACCCCCGCAAGTTCGATGCCCTGGCCGCCGCAGAGGGCGTCCGGATCGGCGAGAGCGAGCAGGTCACCATCTTCGTGGACTGTTCGAAGTCCGGCGACGCCACGGCCGTGGCCGCCTGCCGCCTCTCGGACGGCCTCTGCGAGTCGCTCGGGGTCTGGCAGCCCCCGGCCGGCAAGGCGGGAGAGGGGTGGCTCGCACCGCGGGAAGAGGTGGACGCGGTCGTCCGGCGCGCGATGGACTACTACCGCGTGGAGTGGATGGGCGTCGACCCGTCCCCCGCTAAGGACGACGAAACCGAGGCGAATTACTGGATGCCGACCATCGACGGTTGGCACCGGGACTTCAGCCGGCGGCTGAAAGTGTGGGCGACTTCAGGCGCGAAGATCGGCAATTCGGTCCTCTTCGACATGCGGATCAAGACGCTCGGGGGCGCGCAGCGCAATGCGCAATTCGTCCAGGCCGCCATGCAGACCGTGACGGACATCGAGGAGCACGGGGACTTCTCGTGGGTGCTCGATCCGGCCGTGCAGCTGCACGTGCACAACGCGAAACGGAGACCCACTCCGTGGGGCGTCAGCCTCGGCAAGGTCACCCGCGACTCCAAAAAGCGCGTGGACCTCGCCGTCTGTTTCGTGGGTGCGAGAATGGGGCGCAGGTTCGTGCTGAACAGCGGCAAAGTGCGACAGCGGAAGGCGCGTCGCGGGAGGGCGGTTTTCTAGTGCTGTCGACGCAGAGCGCGATCGAGCTCGCCAAGGAGATGCACGACGCGCACGCCAATGAGCGGCAAGACCTGGACACGCTCCGGCTCTACTCCACCGGCCGCCAGCGTATGCCGCTGGTCATCCCGCCGGACGCCCCCGGCGAGGTCCGGGAGCTCGCCCGGCTGTCCCGCATCAACATCATCGGAATCGTCCTCAAGGCCCTCGTGGAGTCCCTCTACCTGGACAACATCCGCAAGGTGGAGGACGACCAGGCGGACCCCGCCGTCGAGGACGGCGCCGGCGACGACACCCTGTCGCGGCTCTGGCGCGTGTGGCTCGCCAACCGGATGAACCGTCGCCAGGGCGGCCTCTACCGCGCCGCCTTCGAGTACAGCTTCAGCTACCTGGCCATTTCTCCCGGTGACCCGATGCCGGTCATGCGCCCGGTCTCCCCGCGCTCCATGTTCGCGCTCTACGCCGAGGATGCCGACTGGCCCTCGCGGACCATGGAGCGACGGCGTGGCGGCTACCGGATTCAGGTCGTCGGGGACGAAGGCGTCGAGGTGGCCGACCTCCTCCGTGACGAGCGGGACGAATGGGTCGTGGCCAGGCAGGCCGTGCTCGGCCTCGACTACATCCCCGTGGTCCGCTACGTCCCGGAGGAGGATCTCGACTCCGACGACGAACCCGAGTCGCAGACCTTCGGCATCCGCTGGCGCAATGAGGTGCAGATCACCGGCGGCGAGGTCGCGCCCCTGATGACGCTTCAGGATCAGGCCGACGTCGACACGTTCACCCTCAAGAGCGCGCAGTGGTACGC
>JAVHXX010000467.1 GCA_031119595.1 Patulibacter sp.
TGCCCCCGAAGTCGCAGTCCAGTCGGCCCCGTCCGAGCGAGCGCCGAGCAGCGAACGCCGGTGGTGGCAAGCCCGCGACCCCGCTGCGCAAGTACTACCTCGCCGCCGCACTGTTCTTCTTCATCGGCGACGTGCTCGCGGTGAGCGTGAGCGACCCCCTCGCGGTCGTCGTCTTCACGGTCCTCACGCTGATGATGCTCTGGATCGCCTGGCGCGTCGACCGGTTCATCGAGAACCGGCGCCCGTCGGACCGCCCGGGCGCCCGCGACACCCGCTGAGGCCCCTCGGGCCGCTGCGCCTCGACCGGCTCGGCGACGCAGCCCCGCGTGCAAGGTTTGCTGCGCGTAGCGCGTGGAAGGTTGCATGGACGCGCCGCTTCGCCCGCGCCGCGAACCCTTGCCCGAACCGTGCCGCCCGGGCGTGACCGATCGTCCAGGCGCGCAGGCGCGGGCTGGGGACGCGCCAGAATTACCGAAAACGCCAGCCCGCACGGGCGTTTCCGTTCGGTCGTGGCGGGTCCGGCGCCAAAAAGATACCGAGCGTGCGTTCGGTCACCTTCCGATGCGCTCCGGACGGGTACTTTTTGGAGCAGGACTGCGGATCCAGGCGACTCACCCTGCCTGAAGCCGCCCTGGTCGCACGCGCGCCCGGGCCGCGACCCCGCTCCCCCGACTTCCACTTCGATCTCTCCAGAGACGGAAAGGCATGAGCCGCACATGACCCAGGTCACCGAGGAACAGGCACGCCAGGTCGCCGAAGAGGCGCGCGAGCAGGACTGGACGCTCCCGAGCTTCGGCAAGGGCGTCTACATGGGCGACCTCGACGTCGACCTGATCTACCCGCAGCCGCACCTCCCGGCGGACTCGATCGAGAAGGGCGAGAAGTTCCTCGCCAAGCTGCAGTCGTTCCTCGAGAACGAGGTCGACCCGATGCAGATCGAGGAAGACGCGAAGATCCCGGACCACGTGATCAAGGGTCTCCAGGAGATCGGCGCGATGGGCATGAAGATCCCGGAGCAGTACGGCGGTCTCGGGCTCTCGTGGGTCTACTACCTCAAGGCGCTCGCGCTCGTGGCGTCGTGGAACGGCTCCCTCGTCGCGCTGCTCTCGGCGCACCAGTCGATCGGCCTCGGTGAGCCGCTGCGCATCGCCGGCACCGAGGAGCAGAAGGCCGAGTGGTGGCCGAAGCTCGCCCGCACGCACATCTCGGCGTTCCTGCTCACCGAGCCGGACGTCGGCTCCGACCCGGCTCGCGTCGCGACCTCCGCCGTGCCCACCGAGGACGGCTCCGGCTACATCCTCAACGGCCGCAAGCTGTGGGCGACGAACGGCGCCATCGCCGACGTCGTCGTCGTGATGGCGAAGATCCCGAAGAGCGAGGGCCACAAGGGCGGCGTCTCGGCCTTCATCCTCCCGTACGACACCGAGGGTGTCACCGTCGAGCACCGCAACGAGTTCATGGGCCTCAAGGGCATCGAGAACTCGCAGACGCGCCTCAAGGACGTCTTCGTCCCGACGAGCGCGCTCATCGGCGGCGAGGGTGCCGGCCTCAAGATCGCCATCCAGACGCTCAACACGGGCCGCCTCGCGCTGCCCGCGGGCTGCCTCGGCACCTCGAAGTGGGCCACGAAGCAGGCCCGCGAGTTCGCCAAGGAGCGCGTGCAGTGGGGCCGCCCGGTCGGCAAGCACGACGCCGTCGCCCAGAAGGTCGCCTTCATCGCCGGCACCACGTTCGGCCTCGAGGCCGTCCTCGACGTGTCGGCCCGCCTCGCGGACGACAAGAAGAACGACATCCGCATCGAGGCCGCGATCGCGAAGCTCTACGGCTCGGAGCTCGCCTGGACCGTCGTCGACGACCTCATCCAGATCCGCGGCGGCCGTGGCTTCGAGACCGCGAAGTCGCTGAAGGCCCGCGGCGAGCGCCCGGTGAACACCGAGGGGATGCTGCGCGACAACCGCATCAACCGCATCTTCGAGGGTTCGACCGAGATCATGCACCTGATCATCGCCCGCGAGGCCGTCGACCAGCACCTCGCGGTCGCCGGTGACGCGATCGACCCGAAGGCTGCCCTCGTCGACAAGCTCAAGGGCGGCGCGACCGCCGCGAAGTTCTACGCCGGCTGGTTCCCGCAGCTCGCCACGGGCCCGGGCACCGACCCGCGCTCCTACGGCGAGTTCGGCACCAACGCGAAGCACCTCCGCTACGCCGAGCGTGCGTCGCGCAAGCTCGCCCGGTCGACCTTCTACGCGATCTCCCGCTACCAGGCGAAGCTCGAGCAGAAGCAGTCGGTGCTGGGTCGCATCGTCGACATCGGCGCGGAGATCTTCGCGATCTCGGCGGCCGTCGTCTACGCGAAGACCCTCGAGACCGAGCAGCCGCAGCGTGCGGCCGAGGCCCACGAGCTCGCCGACATCTTCGCCAAGCAGGCCCGTGGCCGCGCCGACGCGCTCTTCGCCGAGCTCTTCGACAACGAGGACGACGCCAACTACGCGTTCGCGCAGAAGGTCCTCGACGGCAAGTACGAGTCGCTCCTCGAGAACGGCATCGCCGACCCGTCGCTGATCGGCGACCTGCCGCTGTTCATCGAGGACAGCCAGACGGTCTAGCCGACCGGCATCGCGCGCCGTCCGTCCAGAACTGGATCTGGTCGGCGGCGCGCGTCCGTAGGCTCGGTGCATGAGCGCGTCCGTCACGCCCGAGTCGACCGTGGAGCAGCCGGCCGAGAAGCCCGTCCGCCCGCTGATCGCCGGGCTGCGCGAGCGCCGCGCCCGCCACAAGCAGCGCCCGCTGATCGTGCGTGCGGTCTACGTGGTCGCCGCGGTCACCGTCGTGCTCGTGGGCATCGCGATGCTGCTCCTGCCCGGGCCGGCGTTCGTGGTGATCCCGATCGGCCTCACGCTCCTCGCCCTCGAGTTCGCCGGGGCGGAGCGTCTCCTCGACCGCGCCCTCGACCAGGCCGACGCCGCCAAGGCCAAGGCCTCCGCGACCACCACGACCCAGCGCGTCCTCATGGTGATCGCCGGCGCCGCGGCCGCCGCCGCCGCGGCGGTCGCCGCGGTGCTCTGGGACATCCCCTTCCTGCCGGTCTGACGGGCCCGCCGCCCGCGGGGCCGCGGCGGCATCTGGGTGCGGCTCGTGTCGAGATAACCGCGTCCGTTCGCACCCGGATGGGCGCGTGCCGCGCGTCCCCGCGCGGCCGCCGCGGCTCAGAGGTAGGTCGCGGGCTTGGGCGCCGAGGTGAGCTCGTCGAGGGCGGCCGAGCGGGAGACGCCCGGCAGGCCGAGGAGCACGAGGTGGTCGATCGTGTCCTGGGCGAAGTCGGAGTTGCGGTGGTGCTGCAGCTCGAGCGCCGGGCCCTCGCGGAAGGCGATCTCGACGCGGTAGCCGTGGAGGTCGGTCTTGCGGGGACCGATCTCGTCGATGATGACGCCGGTGACGTCGTCGAAGGAGCGGGTCACGATCCGGTGCGAGAACGACGGTGGCGGCGGGGTGGAGGCGACCGTGATGGTGCGGGCGTCACCGTCGATGGTCACGCGGCGCCGCGGCACCGTGATGCCGAGGCCGAGCAGCCAGGCGCAGACGCCGATCGAGAGGATCGCGACGATCCAGCGTGGGGTGTCGTTCGGGCCGCCGCCGAGCATCGAGCCGTACGGGCCGAGCAGGAAGATCAACGCGACCGGCACCAGCAGCAGCCGGCGGCCGCGCGGGTACGTCTCGGACTCGATGAACGGCGGCACGGACGG
>JAVHXX010000016.1 GCA_031119595.1 Patulibacter sp.
GGCCCGGGGCGCCGCGCCGGGACAGGCCGCCTCATGCAGGGTTGGACGCGCGTGGCGAGTGCAACCTTGCTCGGGCCGCGCAGCGCCCATGTCCGCTTGGGGGGCTCGCCCGCGGTGTCAGACTGGTCGCATGGAGCGAACCGGCAAGGTCTCGATCACCTACTGCACGCAATGCAACTGGGGACTGCGGGCGACCTGGATGGCGAGCGAGCTGCTCTCGACGTTCGCGCTCGAGCTCGACGAGGTCGCGCTCGTGCCCCGGACCGGCGGCATCTTCACCATCCACGCCGACGGCCACCGCATCTGGGACCGCAAGACCGACGGCGGCTTCCCCGAGATCACCGAGCTCAAGCGCCGCGTCCGCGACGTCATCGCGCCGGACCGTCAGCTCGGCCACATCGACCGCGTGGCCCAGGACTCCTGATCGCCCGCCGCGTCGGGCGTTTCCGGCCGTCGTCCAAGCGCCGTCCACGCGCTCGGACCCCACAACGCCCGAACGGCGCGAGCCTGCAATAATCCCGCTCCGGCATACGCCCGGGGGCGTAGCTCAGTTGGTTAGAGCGCCGGCCTGTCACGCCGGAGGTCGCGGGTTCGAGTCCCGTCGCTCCCGTCCCCGGAACACTGCCAGACGAGCCTCGCGCGAGCGGGGCTTTCGTCGTTCAGGGGGCGATGTCGCATGCGCGTCGCTCTCGTTCGTACCCCGGCTGTGGAACGAGGGGCTGGGTCGCGTTCGCCGCTTCGGGCGGGCTGCGAGGCGCGTCGCAGGGTCACGCCGCCCGTCGGTACGACGGACGGCGCGAGTGCCCGCTCATCGCGACCGATCAGGCCAGGGCCAGGCGCCGCACGGGGTCAGTATCGACGACCTCCACGGCGTCGGCAGCGAGTGCTCGACTCCTCGCGCGGACGTGACCGGCCGACGCGTGACCGGCACCGCAACCGACTCCAGGAACGCCAGAGACGTCGAGATCTTTAACGCCCAGAGGATGTCAGGAGCAGCTGCCGCCTTGCGAGCAGTTGTGCTTCGACAGCGGGATCTTGTGGACTTCGGCCTCCTTGCACCACGCGCATTTCGGCTTGCCGGCTTTGACACATGCACAGGCCATGTCGTTCCTCATCGGTTGGTTGTTCGATGTCGTGCCGCCGATTGCACGGCGCGCCGCGCCGAGCGTAGGCGTCGTCGTCATCGACGCCAACCGATTGAAATCCACCTCCGAACGACCCCGAAACCGTTGCGGTGTCGGGGTGTCGTGGATAGCGTCGCCGCGATGAAACGCATCGACGGCGCCGCCCTTCCGAACGGCATCGACAGGTCCTTGCAGCACGGTGAGGAGATCCGTGTCGTCGCGACGCCGAAGTACGCGACGCCTCGACCCGGTCAGCACTGGAATGCCTCCCTGGTGCTGACCTCGCACCGCCTGATCGTGAGCAAGGAGCGCCTCTTCGGGAAGGCGAAGATCGACTATGACGTGCCGTGGTCGCTGGTCGAAGGTGTCGAGGGGCAGTTGTGGAAGGGCGGCGGCCCGGACATCCAGCTGATCGTGCGCACGACCCAGGGCGCGCTGGAACTGATCGTCCCGCCGCTCCACGCCGTCGAGGTCGAGAGCGCGATTCGGGACGGCTACATCGGCTGAGTCGTTCGCAACGGAGCGGCCCTCTGCGAGGTCTCAGCCCCCGCCCACCAGCGCCCGCTCCACCACGCCTCGCAGCACCGCCCGCCGCGCCTCGTGCTGTGCGGCGCTCTCCTGCTCCGTGGCCGTGAAGGTCGCGGAGATCGGCGACCAGGTTCCGGCGATGGAGATGAGCAGGGCGTAGACGTCGGCGGGCGTGATGCCGGTGACGATGGTGCCCGCGGCCTGGGCCTCGGCGATGAGGTCGAGCTTGTAGGACCAGCGGTCGCCGTGGGTGGCGAGGAGATCGCCGGTCGGGGCGCGCTCGAGCCGGAACCAGGAGGCGAGGCGGACGAGCTCGGGGGCGTCGAGGTAGGAGTCGTAGAGCGCGACGACGTAGCCGGGGAGGTCGTTCGGGGTGAGGGGCACGCGGTCGACGATGCGATCGAGATGCTGCGCGAAGACGGCGTCGAAGAGGTCGTCCTTCGAGGCGTACCAGCGGTACATCTGGGCCTTGTTGACCGACGCGGCCTCGGCGATGCGATCGACCCGGGCACCGGCGATGCCGACGGCCGCGAACTCGGCGGTGGCGGCCTCCAGGAGGCGGTCGCGGCTGTGCTCCCCGTCTCGCATAGGGCAAGGATCCTAGATGTAACTAACTGGTTTGTATCGTGCGAGGCATGTCGAAGATCACCAGCGAATTCACCGACCGGTCGACCGCACTCGAGGTGATCGACGGGATCGATCTCACCGGGCGCCGCGCGATCGTCACGGGCGGCGCCTCGGGCATCGGCGTCGAAACGGCCCGCGCGCTCGCGCACGCCGGCGCCGAGGTCACCCTCGCGGTCCGCGATACCGCCGCCGGCGACCGGGTCGCCGCCGACATCGCACGATCGACGGGTCGCCCGGCACCGCACGTCGCCCCGCTCGACCTCGCCGACCTCGATTCGGTCGACGCCTTCGTCGCCACCTGGACCGGACCGCTCCACATCCTCGTGAACAACGCCGGCGTGATGGACACGCCGTTCGGCCACACGAAGCAGGGCTTCGAGCTGCAGTTCGGCACGAACCACCTCGGCCACTTCGCCCTCGCCACCGGCCTCCACAGCGCGCTCGCGGCCGCCGGCGACGCGCGGATCGTGTCGGTCGCCTCGAGCGGCCACGCGAACTCGCCGGTCGTGTTCGACGACCTCTTCTTCGAGCGGCGCGAGTACACCCCCGGCCTCGGGTACGGCCAGTCGAAGACCGCGAACGTGCTCTTCGCCGTCGAGGCGACCCGGCGCTGGGCCGCCGACGGCATCACCGCCAACGCCCTCATGCCGGGCGGCATCTGGACCCCGCTCCAGCGCCACTGGAGCGCGGAGAAGCGCGCCGCAGCCGAGGCCCAGTCCGCGGCGGCCGAAGCCTCCGGCGCATTCCGCATGAAGTCGACGGAGGAAGGCGCCGCGACCTCGGTCTTCCTGGCGACCTCGCCGCTGGTCGAGGGCATCGGCGGCCGCTACTTCGAGGATGCGGGCGAGGCCGACGTCGTCGAGCAGGTCCAGGGCATCCGCGGGGTCATGCCGCACGCCCTCGACCCGACCGCGGCCGAGCGGTTGTGGACCGTCTCCGAGGAGCTGCTCCGCCGCGCCCGAGCCGGGGAACCCGTCACGGCTGCGTGAGCCCAGCGCCGAACAGCCCGAATTCCGGGCCGCGCGCCAGCGGCGGTGCACTGCTCGGCACTGAGCGCTGACGCGCCAAAGAAGTTCCGGTGCGCCAGCGCGCTGTGGCAGCCTTCACGGCGTGCAGCGGCGGAATCGTTCCCTCCTCCTGGCCCTCGGGGCCCTGGCGATCGCGCCCGCAGGCGCGCTGGCGGCCTCGCCGCTGATCGGTGACTGGCCGCTCGACAGCAGTCACGAGGACGGTGCGACGCAGGTCACCGCGGACACCTCCGGCAACGCCCTCGACCTCACCGTGACCAACGGCGCCATGCACCTGGGCACGCCGTCCCTGTTCGGCACGGGCGCCACGCTCGGCACGAACCGCACCCCGATGACGGTCACCTCGCCGCTGCTCGCCCCGCCGCAGGTGACGCTCCTCGCGTGGATCAAACAGGCCGGCAATCCCGGCACGCTCCGCTACATCGCGGGCCGGGGCGACGACGGCGCCCCGACCTGCAGCGGCTCGACGTACGCGCTCTACTCCGGATACCCCGGCAAGGGCGGCCTGCGCTTCTACACCCGCAACGGCCCGGCCGGCGGCAGCGCGCTCACCGACGCCCCCGCCGACGCCGCCGTGTTCGACGGCAAGTGGCACCTCATCGCGGGGACCTACGACGGCTCGGCGACCCGGCTCTTCGTCGACGGCGCCCAGATCGGCGCGGCGATGCCGGCGCCCGCCCCGCTCGACTACGCCCTCGGCGGCGGGACCAGCTTCTACGTCGACGGCTACCCCGTCGACGCGTGCAACCTCGGCGCCGACTCCGACGACTGGCCCGGCTCGATCGACGAGGTGCGCGTCTACGACCGTGCGCTCACGTCGACCGAGCTCACGCGCCTCGCGGCCGCCCAACCCGGCCCGACCGCACCGGCGCTCGTGACCGACGAGTCGCTCATCCCGACGCCGACGCCGAGTCCGGCGCCCGTGCTCGCCTCCATCCCGATCGGGAACACGGTGTCGGGGCCGCCCGCTCCGGCACCGCCCGCACCGGGCGGCAAGGTCGCCGACGCGCAGTCGCTCCAAGCGGGTGCCGCGAGTGCCGAGGGCGCGTCCAAGAAGGCGCCGAGCGCGGGAGCGTCCCAGGCCGCCGCGGCGAGCAAGCTGCAGGCGCTCGACGAGCTCCGGCAGGCCGACGGCGCGAGCCAGGTCACGAAGCCCACGCCCATCCCGGATCTCAGCGCCAAGGAGCAGAAGGCGCTGAAGCCCGACGAGGCCGTGCAGAAGCGCCTCGACACCTTCGAGTACGGCCTGAGCACCGACATCCCGGCACCTCCGGGTACGGTCGTCGAGTCGGTCGCCCGGCTCATCCTCGAGATGCGCACCGGTGGCATCGGCAAGAGCCGCACGGTCATCCTGCCCGCGTCGACCGCGATCGCCGAGGCGGCGAAGAATGCCGCCAAGGGTGGGGGCGAGGCGAGCTCGGCGCAGATGTCCTACGAGGTCGACAAGCGCGCCGAGAAGGCGATGGCCGACCCGGACATCGCCAAGGCGACGGTCGTCGTCGATGCCGTGACGCTCGACAACCTCTCCGACCTCAGCACCCTCGAACAGCAGCGACTGCAGAACGCGATGGCCACGCGCGACAAGGCCATGGCCGTGCTGAACACCCTCCTCAAGAAGGTCGACGACCTCAACCAGGCCATGGCCGCCAACATCAGGGGCGGGGTGACGAAATCGGAGCAGGCCGAGCAGAAGTCGCTCGGAGCCGCGAAGGCGCAGGCCGAGAAGAAGGCGACGAAGGCCGAGGCCACGCGTGACGCCGCCAGCGTCGAGGCGGCGCAGGCGGTGCAATCCGTCGCCGGCCCCACCGTCGCCGGGCTGATCGCCCAGGCCGCCCAGCCGGACCCGACCAAGGCGAGCCTGCTCTCGCCCGGGACCTCGGTGCTCAAGGGCTGCAGCGGCAAGGGCTGCTCGCTCGAGGCGGCCTCGAACTGACGCGCCCGCCGCCCAGTGGGCGGCGACGGCCGATCGGGTGCGCGCGCCATCGCAGGCCCACGTCCTCCGGCGTCGTTCGCCGCCGGCGGGCGCGGGGCCGCCTCCGCGGTGGTGTTGGATGCACCCATGAGCACGAACTCGTTCCGGGCGGCCGTCGAGGCCGCGGATCTCGACGCGCTGCCGGCGCTGCTCGCCGAGGACGTCACCTTCCTGAGCCCGGTCGCGTTCCGGCCGTACGAGGGGCGGGCGATGGTCGCGGCGATCCTGCGCGGCGCGTTCCGCGTGTTCGAGGACTTCCGCTACGTGCGCGAGCTCGACGGCGACGGCGGGCGGAGCCACGCGCTGGAGTTCAAGGCCAAGGTCGACGGGCGCGATGCGCACGGCTGCGACTTCCTCACCTACGACGACGAGGGCCTCATCACCGAGTTCATGGTGATGATGCGGCCGCTCTCGGCGGCGAACGCGATGGCCGAGCAGATGTCGATCCAGTTCGAACGGATCAAGCAGGAGGTCCTCGCGGGGTAGCACGCAGACGGGGCCGCCGGCGCATCCCTGCGCCGTCGGCCCCGCCGTCGGCCCGCTCTCGCGGGACGCTTGGTGCCGGGGACGGCCTAGAGGCCGATCAGGATCCCGGTGGTCGACGTGCCCTTGAGGCCCGCCGCGTCGGCGACCGAGACGATGGCGTTCGCCTTGAACGCGGTCGAGCGGCGGATCGCGGCGCGCTTCCCGGCCGGGACCGTGACGCGGTAGGTCTTGGTCTGGCCGGGCTTGAGCGTGAAGCGCACGCTGCCGAGCGACGCCGGGTGCTTCGCGGAGGTCTTCAGCGTGATCTTCCCGATGCAGGCGCTGGCCGTCTTCGGGCAGCTGACCTTGATCGCCACCTTGCCGGACTTCGCCAGCTTCAGCTTGGTCGAGGCGAAGGCCAGCTTCGGCGCGAGCTTCGTCGACTGCGTGGCGCCACCGTCGCTGCCGGCGGCCGCGCCGGCCGTACCCGCGGTGCCGCTGGTCGTGGTGGTCTTCGCCGGGGCGACCTTGATCAGCCGCGACACCGTGCTGGTCGCACCCTGGGCGTCGGTCACGCGGAGGCGCACGGTGGCGTCGCCGGCCGCCGTGAAGGTCTTGGAGACGGTCGGCGTCGTCGCGGTGTCCGTCTCGAAGCTGCCGTTGCCGTCGAGGTCCCAGGCGTAGTCGGTCACGCCGGCGTCGTCGGTCGAGCCGGAGCCGTCGAAGGTGACCTTCTCGCCGACCGTCGCAGGGCCGTTCGTGAAGGCCGCGGTCGGGGCCTGGTTGACGGTGACGTCGACCGACGCGGTGCGCGAGGCGCCGTAGGCGTCGGTGATGCGGACGCCTACGGTGCGCCTGCCCGGCGTCGCGTAGGACGTCTGGGTCGTCAGGGACGTGCCGGTGCTCGTCTCGTAGGTGCCGTCGCCGTCGAGGTCCCAGGAGACGCTGCCGAGGCTCGGCTCGGCCGTCGAGCCGGCGGCGCTGAGGTTCACGGACTGGCCGACGAGCGGCGCCGTGAGATCCGAGGCGATCTGCGCGTGGGGCGGGTTGCGGACGTCGATCGTGACCTTGGCCGTGTCGACGAGGTTGCCGGCGTCCTGCGCGCGGACCCGCACGATGTGGTCGCCCGTCGTGTAGAAGCGCACCGACTGCTTCGCGGCGGTGGCGGGCGTCCCGGAGGCGTCGTCGAAGGCGCCGTCGTCGTCGAGGTCCCAGGAGAGCTTCGCGAGGTCGCCGTCCTGGTCGCTCGAGGCGGAGGCGTCGAGGTGGACGGCATCACCGCCGCCGTAGAGGGCGTCGCTGAGGTCGGCCGAGCCCGTGAACTTCTGGCTCTGGAGCACCTTCGGGAGCGTGCTCACGAGCGCGTGGATCGGGCTCGCCTTGAGCACCGCGACCGGCGCGTGCTGCGGCGGCGGGTTCTCACCGCCGCCTCCGGGGCCGACCGGGAGGGCGAAGGCCGGCGCGGCGGCGGCGAAGAACGCGGCGGCCGTCAGCGGAGCGGCGAAGCGGCGGACGGGCGTGGAGCGGGTGGTCGACATGGTGTGGAGTTCCTCGGGTGGAGCGGTGTGCTCGGTCGTTGGAGACACCGTCCCAGCGCCACGCTCCCGCGAACATCACCGCTGCCGTGCTCGCTGTGTAACGCCCGCGACACTCGCGACTCGGCTCGGCTCGCGGGCGAGCGGCATCTGGGTGCGGCTGCGTGCGGTTTCCCGGTCTCTCCTGCACCCGGATGGGCTCGCCGTGTG
Source organism: Patulibacter sp. (assembly GCA_031119595.1). GTDB lineage: Bacteria > Actinomycetota > Thermoleophilia > Solirubrobacterales > Solirubrobacteraceae > JAGIBJ01. Next base: position 7,490 of record JAVHXX010000016.1, read on the forward strand.
ACCGATCGACAACGCGTGCCCCCTGGTTGCCCGGTCGGGCGCGGCATATCGTGGCGGACATGGATGACCAGGCCGTGACGTTCGCCAAGCTCGCTCCGTCGAACTCCCGGTTCCAGCGGCTGCGGGCCGAGCTCGGGCTGTCCGGGTTCGGGATGAACCTCATCACGCTCCAGCCGGGGCAACGCGGCCGGATCCACGCCCACGAGCGCCAGGAGGAGGTCTACCTCGTGCTCGAGGGCCAGCTCGGGCTCGGGGTCGAGGGCGAACACCACACGCTCGGCCGGTACGACGTCGTCCGGATCGCCCCGCACGTGCGCCGCCAGCTTGCGAACGTGTCCCCGGAACCGGTCGTGATCCTCGCGATGGGCGCCTCGGGCACGCACCTCGACTCCGGCAAGGACGGGCGCGCGTGGGAGTCGTGGGACGACCACGGTCCGGGCCGTCCCACCGCCGACGTCCCCATGCCGGACGACATCGACCTCGCCTGAACGCCCCGCGCGCCGGGCGCGTGCCGGCTCGTGGTCGCGGGGCGCCGTCGGTCGGCAGCGGCTGGCACGTCGGATCGTCGAACGACGGTCCATTGGACCATCTTCTGGGTTTACCTGGCGGAGGGTCCTGCCGATGGGGGGAGCATGGGAATCTCGGCCATCGACTCCTCGTTGCAGGGCATCGCCAGTGCGCAGGCCCGCATGGATGCCGCCTCGTCCGTGACCGCCTCGGACGGTCTCGTCGACGACACCGGCTCGGCCGTCGGTGCCGTGCTCGACATGAAGGACGCTCAGGTCCAGCAGTCGGTGAGCATCGAGATGCTGCGCAAGTCGATGCAGGCGCAGGAATCCCTCATCAACGTCTTCGCGTAGCGCGCGCCGAGTAGCGCGCACCGAGTAGCGCCCGCCGCTCGCGAGAGCGCTGCCGCGCCGTTCACCGCGCCGCAGTTCGCACTCCGCGGACGGCGCAGCACCAGCCGCGCCGCGTGCAGCGCTGACGTCCGCCTCGGTCCGCCGGCGCGACCGCCTCAGCTGCCGGCGCGTTCGTCGAAGCGCGGCAGGCCGTCGTCCGGGATCGGTTCCCACGGCGCGGCGTAGGCGACGAACTGGCGCGCCTGCGGACGGATGCCCGGGTCGCCGTCGATGGCGCCGAGCCGCACGAACACGATCTTCGGGTCGGCGGGGTTGACCGCGAACAGCGCCGACCCGCATTCGCCGCAGAACTGCTTGATGTTGCCGTCGGTGGGCTGCCAGTCGCGGATGTGCTCCGCGCCCTCGGTGACCGTCACCGAGTCGTAGGCCGCCAGCGCCGAGGCCTGGGCGGCCGTGCCGGTGCGGTGCTGGCAGATCGTGCAGTGGCAGTACGCGGCGGCGACGAGCGGCTCGCTCACCTCGAACCGCACGGCCCGGCAGCCGCAGCCTCCGGTCAGCGCGGGGACGGTCGGGGCGTCGTCGGCAGCCATGGGGCGAGCCTACCCGCGGCGCCGTGCCGGGACGTACGGCCGGGGGAGCTGGGCGCCGTTTTTCGGCGCTCAGCTCCCCCGGGCCCCGGCGCGGTGTCTGCCGGGGGAGCGGAGCGCCGTCTTTTGGCGTTCGTGTCCCCGGGCTTCGGCGGCGGCCCGGCTCGGCGTCCCATTCGCCACGGCGCCCGCGGCTTTGCCGCGTGCCGCTCGGCGTCGCTTGCGGGTTTCCCGCAATCGCCCCTGGGGAACGCCGCAACCGCTTCGTGGCGTAGTTCGTACGTGCCACGGGCCAGACCACATTCATGCCGAACAACGCGCCCGAGTTTGTGCGGCTTTAGGCAGAAGTGGCCGAAGTGCAGTGCAAACGTGCCAAGGAGGGTCGACCATGCGGCTATATCCCGGTTTAAGGTTTGATTTGCACCGTCGAAAGGTCCGACACTTTCCATATGTCCGTATTGGCCCTCACGACGTCGCTCTTCAACGCGTACGACACCGCTGCCGTCGCAGCGGCGCAAGCTGCCCGCGAGGCCGCCCGCGCGAAGTCGAAGGCGGCGCTGTCCGAGGTGAAGCCGCTCGACAAGGGCAACGGTGGATCCTCCCGCGGGTTCGACAGCAAGGATTCGAAGGGGTCGTCCGCGGCGCCCGTCTCGAACCTCCAGCTGCTGCGCCGCGCGATGGACGCCCACACCATCGACGTCGACGCCTGAGCGCGGCCCTCGGCCGCCGCGCACGCCCGAGCCATCCGGCGGCCCGCGCCGCCGCGACGGCCTGATCGCCCGGGCCCCAGCGCCACGCCCCAGTCCCCAGGGCAGCCCTGGCCCGCCGCCACGCGACGTCCCGACTTGGCAGAACGCCACTGCAGAAACTACGCTCGCGTGATGACGAGCACAGCGGCAAGCGCCACCGCCGACGCGATCGACGCGGACTACCCGCAGATCGCCGTCGAGAACCCGGCGACGGGGCAGACGATCGGGCACGTCCCGAACCTCGACGCCGCCGCGATCACGCGGATCGTCGACCGGGCCCGCGAGGCCCAGCCGGCCTGGAATGCCCTCGGGTACAAGGGCCGCGCGAAGCTCATGTACGCGCTGCGCACCTGGCTCGTCGCGAACCGCAACACGGTCATCGACGCGATCGTCGCCGAGAACGGCAAGACCCGTGAGGACGCCCTCCTCGCCGAGCTCTACTACCTCGTCGACTCCCTCGGGTACTGGAGCAAGAAGGCGCCGAAGTACCTGAAGGACGAGACCCTCCGCACGCACTCGCCGTTCCTGTTCGGCCGCAAGCTGCTCGTCCGGCATGAGCCGCTCGGCGTGGTCGGCGTGATCGCGCCGTGGAACTACCCGCTCACGCTGTCGATGGGCGACGCCGTCCCGGCGCTCCTCGCCGGCAACAGCGTCGTGATCAAGCCGAGCGATGTCACGCCGCTCGCCACGAAGCTGCTCGTCGACGCCGCCCGTGAGGTCGGATTCCCCGAGGGCGTCCTCACCCTCGCCACCGGCGATGGCACGACCGGCGCGGCGCTCGTCGACGTCGCCGACATGATCATGTTCACGGGCTCCACGGCCACGGGCCGCAAGATCGGCGCACGCTGCGGCGAACGGCTCATCCCCTGCTCGCTCGAACTCGGCGGCAAGGACCCGCTCATCGTCCTCGAGGACGCCGACGTGGGCCGCGCCGCGAACGTCGCCGTCGAGTGGGCGATGCGCAACGCCGGGCAGATCTGCCTGTCGGTCGAACGTGCCTACGTGGTCGAGCCGGTCTACGACGAGTTCGTCCGTCGGGTCACCGAGCAGGTCAAGGCGCTGCGGCAGGGCGTGCCCGAGGGCGCCGGTTCGGTCGATGTCGGCGCGATCACCTTCGCCCCGCAGATCGACACGATCGAGCGGCACGTGAAGGACGCCGTCGACAAGGGCGCGAAGGTCGTCGCCGGCGGCAAGCGCGGGCCCGGCCCCGGCCGGTTCTACGAGCCGACCGTGCTCGTCGACGTCGATCACTCGATGGCCTGCATGACCGAGGAGACGTTCGGCCCGACCCTTCCGATCATGAAGGTCGCCGACGAGGCCGAGGCGATCCGCCTCGCGAACGACTCCGAGTACGGACTCGGTTCGAGCGTGTTCACGAAGGACCTCGCCCGCGGCCGCCGCGTCGCCGAGCAGCTCCGCGCGGGCAACACGTGCGTCAACGACGCGATCATGCACTACCTCGGCCAGGAGGCGCCGATGGGCGGCGCGAAGGATTCCGGCCTCGGCGCGCGCCACGGCGCGAACGGCATCCGCAAGTACTGCCAGGCCCACACGATCCTCGTGAGCCGCTGGGTGCTCCGCCACGAGCTCACGATGTTCCCCAACACGAAGGCGCGCAGCAAGCTCCTCGAGCAGGTGATGGTCCTGCTCTGGGGCAAGAAGCGCTTCTAGTCGAGGCGCGCCCTGCGACGTCTATGCCGGCCGGTACGCCGAGCCGGCGGCGTCGCGTACCCACGCCCCTTCGCCGGTGCGGAACACGCCGGCGAGCTCGGGCCACCGGTCGACGAGCTCACCGAGCGAGACTGCCGCGGACGCCTCCGGCGGTTGCTGGTCGAGGGCCGCGAACCAGATCCAGTCGCCGGCCGGGTCGTCGCCCGGGGCGGTGAAGATGAGCGCGAGCGGCGGCTCGTCCTCGTCGACGATGCGTGCGTCGATGATCGCCTCGGCCTGCGGGTCGTAGCCGAGTTCGTCGGCGGTGTAGAGCAACGCGACCACGTGCTCTGCCCCGAACGCGACCGGGTCGCCGTACGCGAGATCCGGGGTGTGTTCGGGGTCGTCGTCGACGGTGCCGACGTACCCGCCGTCGACGGTCTCCGTGACCCGCACCCAGAGCTGCTCGGCCGCGGGCGGTGTGCCGGTCTCGTCGTCACGGCCCGCCTCGGATCCGGAGGCCACGAAGCTGAGCTTCGCCGCCTCCCCGACGCGGATGTCGTCCCGGTGCTCACGCGGCGGGACGAAGAAGCTCCGCGGGTATTCGCGGCTGAGTGCCTCGCCGTCCTCGAGCGACCAGCCGGCCTCGCCCGCGTCGCTCATGCGTCCGGCGTGTCGGCGAGGCGTCGCTCGACCGAGTCGACCTTGTCCTGGAGCGTCTGCTCGGGCTTGTCGCGGCGCTCGTCGAGCTTGAGCACGGTGTAGACCCGCGGCACGCCGAGCTCGAACGGCACCGCATGGAGCTCGCCGACGATCGCGAGGATGTCGGCGGTCGACCCCTCGAGCGAGGTGCCCATCGCGTGCATCACGTACCGCACGCGGTCCTGGGCGGCGAGGTGCCGCTGGATCTCCGCGACGTACGCGCTCGCGCTCGCCTCCGGTCGTCCGAGGGCCAGCACGGTGAGGTCTGCGGTCGCCATGCCTCCGACGCTACCCGGCGACGCGCGCCACCGGGGCTACGATCGCGGCGTGTCGCACCGACTGCGTTATGAGGCCCAGCGGGTCCAGGCCCGCGTCGAGCAGGGAGAGCCCTACTGGCCGGCGTTCGTCTGCCTCGCGGTGGCGGTCGCCCTGAACCTCGCGCTCGCCGACCGGGTCACGGTCGGGCCGTGGTGGCTCGTGCCGGCGGTCGGGGCCGTCGCCCTCGTGGCGCTCGCGATCGTCGCGCCGACCCGCGCCACCCATCACGTGCGCCGCGTGCGCACGCTCGCGATCTGCATCACGGCGGCCGTCACGCTCACGAACGTGGTCCAACTCGTGCTGCTCGCGCACTACCTCATCGACGGTGGCGACGCCGGCGGGCACTCGCTGATCGTCTCGGGCGTGGCGCTGTGGCTGACGAACGTGCTGCTGTTCGGGGTCTGGTACTGGGAGATGGACCGCGGTGGCCCGGTCGCACGGTTCCAGCACCCGGACAACCACGCGGACTTCATGTTCCCCCAGATGGACAACCCCCACTACGCCCCGCCGAACTGGCGACCCGGCTTCGGGGATTACCTCTACACGTCGCTCACGGCCGCGACCGCGTTCTCCCCGACCGACACGATGCCGCTCACGCAGACCGCCAAGCTCGTGATGGCGGTCCAGTCGACCACGGCGTTCGCGACGATCGGTCTCGTGATCGCCCGCGCGGTGAACATCCTCGGCTGACACGGGCGGCGCGGCGCACCGGTGGCGCGGGCCCGTCGGACTAGAGCGTGCCGGTCTCGAGCTCTTCGAGGTAGTGGAAGTCCGGGGCCTTCACGCCGGCGTCGAGTCGGATCTGCACGAGCTCGGGCGACTCGAAGAAGGCGCGGGCGTCGGCGACGGAGCTCCACTCGGAGTGGTGCACGACCAGGTTCGGGTCGGCGTGGTCGCGCAGGAGCTGGAAGCGGCGTTCGCCGGCGGCCTTGCGGATGCCCGCGGCATCGTCGAACACCTGCTTCCAGGCGGCGTAGTCGTCGACTTCGTGGACGATCAGGACCCAGCTCATGCGCGCTGGACCCCGGCGATGCTCGGCCCGGGAGTGGAGGTCGCGCTCACGAGGGCTTGTAGCGGAGGCCGTCGAGGGCGACGTCGAGGATCTGGTGGATCGCCTCGGGCGTCTGGCCGCGGATCGTCGCGATGCCCGACACCATCGGGCCGACCTCGCTGAAGGACGTGTCCCGGCGGACCACGCCGGCTTCCTGGGCGCGCGTGATGAGGTCGTCACCGACGCGCGTGATCGCGGTGCGGACCTCGTTGAAGACGGCGGCGTCGCGCTGGACGTACGTGAGGAGTTCCTCGGCGACGGCGCGCTTCGTGACGGCGTAGCCGACGAAGTCGTGGAGCCACTTCACGAGGGCGTCCCACGGCTCGAGGTCGTCGAGCTGGGTCGCCGACTTCGCGATCGCCTCGAACTCGTCGAAGTAGACCGCCTCGAGGAGGTTCTGACGGGTGGGGAAGTGGCGGTACAGGGTGCCGATGCCCACCCCGGCGCGACGGGCGATGTCCTCCAGGGAGGCGCCGGCGCCGTCCTCCGTGAACGCCTCGCGGGCCGCCGTGAGGAGCTTCTGGTAGTTGCGGAGGGCGTCCGCACGCTTCGGCTTGGCGGGGGTCGGGACGGCGGGCTGTGTGGTGGTCTCGGACATGGGGCTTGAGCGTTTCCGCGCCCAGGATCTGAAGCGGAGGCATCCTCCGCTATGTTGATACGGAGGCAACCTCCGGATACTTCTGGAGGTGCCCTCCACTTTAGCGCCGCGTGCTTCGATGCGCGGCGGTTCCCGCGCCCGGCACAGGTCCGGAACCGGGGAAGTGGGTCTCGATTTCGGCCGCCCACGGGCGGCAGACCCGAAAGGAGGCCAGGGATGACGAACCCCCTGACCAACGCCGCCTCGGCGGCCACCTCCATGCGGCGCCGCGCAGCCTCTCCGTCGCACCAGGCGATGACGCTCACGATCATCCTCGCCTGCTACCTGATGGTCGTCCTGGATGTCTCGATCATCATCACCGGCCTGCCGCAGATCCGCGAGGCGCTCCACTTCTCCTCGGAGGGGCTCTCGTGGGTGCAGAACGCCTACACGCTCACCTTCGGCGGGCTGCTCCTGCTCGGCGCCCGCGCCGGCGACCTGCTCGGACGGCGGCGGGTGTTCATGACCGGCATCGCGATCTTCACCGGGGCATCGCTCCTCGGCGGACTCGCGGACTCCTCGACCTGGCTGCTCGCGGCCCGGGCCGTGCAGGGCGTGGGCGCGGCGATCGCTGCCCCGGCGACCCTGTCGCTGTTGCTCATCACCTTCGCCGAAGGACCCGAGCGCACGAAGGCGATGTCGTACTACTCGATCACCGCGAGCGCCGGCGGCAGTATCGGCCTCGTGCTCGGCGGCGTCCTCACGACCGCGATCTCGTGGCGGTGGGGCCTCTTCCTCAACGTGCCGATCGGTGCGCTGCTGCTGTGGCTGTCGCCCCGGTTCCTCCCGGAGACCGAGCGGTCGCACGGCCGGTTCGACCTCCCGGGCGCGCTGCTCTCGACGGCCGGGATGAGCGCGCTCGTCTACGGCTTCGTCCGTGCCGCGTCCGAGGGATGGACCGAGCGCTTCACGCTCGTGTCGTTCATCGCCGGCGTGGCGCTGCTGACGATGTTCGTGGTCAACGAGCTCCAGGCCGAGCAGCCGATCACGCCGCTGCGGCTGTTCGCGAGTCGCGAGCGCTCCGGCGCGTACGTCGGCCGACTGCTCCTCGTGGGCGGGATGTTCTCGAGCTTCTTCTTCATCACGCAGTACCTGCAGGGTGTGCTCGGGTACTCCGCGCTGACGGCCGGGCTCGCGTTCCTGCCGATGACCCTCGCGATGTTCCTGATGGTGCGGGTGGTGCCGCGCTTCCTGCCGGTCATCGGTTCGCAGCGGCTCATGATCGGCGGCCTGTCGCTGGCGATCGTCGGCATGGCGTGGCTCAGCGGCCTGTCGGACGCGACCGCGTACTTCCCGGGGCTGGCGGTGCCGATGGTGCTCGTCGGGACCGGCATGGGCGCGACGATGATCCCGCTCACGACGGCTGGCATCGCCGGCGTGGCGCCGCGAGACGCGGGCGCGGCCTCTGGGCTCGTGAACGTGTTCCAGCAGATGGGCGGCTCGCTCGGGCTCGGCATCCTCGTGACGGTCTTCGCCTCGGCGACCCGTCACGCCGCCGAGCACCCGGTCGCCGGCCTCTCCGGTGCGCTCCAGGCCCGCCATGAGCTGGCCCACGGCGTGGCGATGGCGCTCACCGGATCGGCCGTCCTCATGGCCGCCGCATTGGCCGTGGTCGTGCTCGTGATCCGCGCGCCGAAGGTCGAGCTCGGCGAGGACCTCGCGAGCCAGCTCGAGGAGCTGGAGGCCGAGATCGCCGGCGAGCGCGAGCTCGTCGGCTGACCGCCGCGGCGCCCGGCGGCCGCCCGTCCCCCGGGGCGGCCGCCGGGTGCCGTCGCCGGGACCGGGTCCTCGCCGGTCGGCAGCTGCGCGGCCGCCGCGGACGACCTCAGGTCGAGGCGGGTGCGAGCGATGCGATGTGCGCGAGCATCGCGCCCATCGCGGCTTCGAGCGGCGCCGTGGTGCGGGTCGTCTCGGCGAGCATGAGGCCGCCCTGGAGCGCGGCGAGCAGGCCCAGCGCGAGCTGGTCGGGATCGGCGGCCGGCGAGAGGTCGCCGCGGTCCTTCATCGCGCGGAGGCCATCGCGGATCTTGCCCTCCCAGCGGGCGAAGCCGTCGACGATGTCGGCTCTCGCCACCTCGTCGTCGGTGTCGGCGAGCTCGCACGCGATCGACCCGAACGAGCATCCGCCCACGCAGTCGACCTGCTGCTGCTTGCGGATGGCGCCATCGGCCCAGGCGCGCAGGCGGTCGAGGCTGTCGAGGTGGGAGAGGTGCGGCTCCTGGGCCTCCAGGACGGCGTCGGCCTCGCGCCGCACGACGGCCCGCATGAGGCACTGCTTGTCGTCGAAGTAGTGGTACATCTGCGAGCCGCTCACGCCGGCGGCCTTGCGGACGTCGTCGATGCTCGTGCCCGCCACGCCCCGCTCGAACACGAGCGCCGCGGCGGCCTCCACGATGCGGTCGCGCGTGGCGCGACCCTTGATCGTGAGCTTGGGCTCGTCGGGGCGGGGTGTGGACGGCGCCGCCGGCTTCGGCGGGTGTGCCGCCGCGTAGGTCGACGGATCGTGCATCCCCATCAGGGTACGCGAAAGTGGGTGGAGCGTTCCAGAACGCTGCTACGGTCACTGGGACGTTCAACCCAAAAACGACCAGAGCGAGCACGACATGACCCAGGAACTCAGCGAGACGACGGCGCTCGTGACCGGCGCCACGGCGGGGATCGGCCGCGCGGTCGCCCTCCATCTCGCCTCGGAGGGCGCCACCGTCGTCGTGCACGGCCGCGACGCAGCGCGCGGCGCCGAGGTGGTCGACGAGATCGAGGCGGCCGGCGGCTCGGCGCGCTTCGTCGCCGCCGACCTCTCCGACCCGGCGGATGTCGCCCGACTGGCCGCGGAGGCCGGTGATGGCGACGTGCTCGTGAACAACGCGGGCATCTACGCGTTCGCGTCGACGCTCGAGACCACCGTGGACGTGTTCGACGCGCACTTCGCGGTCAACACGCGAGCGCCGTACCTGCTCGTCGCGGCACTGGCGCCCGGCATGGCCGAGCGCGGCCGCGGCAGCATCGTGAACGTCACCACGGTCGCGGCGACCACGCCGATGGCGAGCGGTGGCGTGTACGGCGCCTCCAAGGCGGCGATCGAACTGCTGACCCGCACCTGGGCCGACGAGTTCGGGGCAGCGGGCGTGCGCGTGAACGCCGTCTCGCCCGGGCCGGTGCATACGCCCGGCACGTCGGTGATGGGCGACGGCATCGAGGCGATCGGCCGCACCACGATCGCGCAGCGCGTCGCCGAGCCGGAGGAGATCGCCGAGGCGATCGTCTTCCTCGCGTCCCCGCGGGCGAGCTACGTGAACGGCACCACGCTCACGGTGCACGGCGGCGCGCCGGCGCTGACGGGCGCATAGGGCGGCCCGCCCGGCGGGTGACGGCCGGCGCCTCCGGGTCGTGGCGAACGGACCCGCGGGGCGTCGGTCAGCCGGGGAGGTCGATGGCGATCAGCGGGCGCTCGCCGTCGACCGGATTCGGGGCCTCGCGCGCGGTCAGCAGCTCGCCGGGCTCGCGGCCCACGATCTCGCCGGGCACGATCGCCACGCCAGCCTTCGACGACGCCCCGACGAGCTCGTAGAAGTACTCGATCGCGTCGCCGCCGTCGCTCAACGGCGCCGTGAGCAGGAGCTCCGGCAGGCCGAACTGCTGCATGCCGAAGCTGAGGAACTCGTGACGCTGCTCGTCGGTCAGCACGTGGCTCACGCCGATCCAGAGCATCATCGGCTCCTCGACCTCACGGGCGACCTCGACGTACCAGGCGGCCGGGTGCGTGGCGCTCGCGGCCGGCACGTAGACGCCGGTCGCGTCGGTGGCGAGGGCGACCGCCGCGGTCGCGCGGGCCTGGCCGATCGCGACCTCGTCCGGGGCGGCGCCCTCGGCCGGGAACCAGGCGACGACGAGGTGCGCATGGTGGTCCGGCAGGGGCTCGTCGCTCCCGATCGCGGCGAGCGACCGGCGCTCGGCGCGCTCCGCCTCGCCGCCCTCGACCGGGCCGGTCTGCAGGATCACGTGGACCATGCCGTCGGCGCAGGCCAGGCCGAAGGCCGGTGGCCCGTCGGCGGTGGCCGGTTCCTCGGCGGTCGGCACGAGTGGCCCGCGCGACGGGAACAGCCCGGCGAAGGCCTGGGCGACGACGTCCGGGTCGGGCAGCGCGGCCTCCGGCAAGAGCACGTACGCGACGTTCATGGGAGCAGTGTCGCGGATCGCGCGCCCGGTCCCGGCAGGCCCCTGGCATCGTCGTCGCCGTCCTCCTCGTCGGCGGCTTCCGGCCGTGACCGGCCGCCGAGATCGGAGCCCGCATTCCGTCCGGCGGAAGGGGTGGAAACGGATGGTTCGACCGATATCGAACTTCTACGCGCCCAGAACCTGCGGAGAACCGGGTCGTGTGATGGTTGCACGCTCCGGAACCCGCGTTCCGCTGCTATCCCCTTCTTCATGCCCGAACCATCGATCGACGTCCCCGTCGCCGCCCCGACGGCGAAGCTCAAGCAACCGCCGGCCGTGTGGGCGGTGCTCGCCGCGTCGGTCGTCGCCTTCATGGGCATCGGTCTCGTCGACCCGATCCTGCCGGTCATCGGCAAGGGCCTCCACGCCTCGCACTCGCAGATCGAGCTGCTCTTCACGAGCTACTTCCTGATCATCGGCGTGTCGAACCTCCTCACCGGGTTCGTGTCGTCGCGCATCGGCGACAAGAACACCCTCATGCTCGGCCTGATCCTCGTGGTCGTGTTCTCGGCCCTCGCCGGCCAGTCGCACTCGGTCAACGAGGTCGTCGCCTTCCGTGCCGGATGGGGCCTCGGCATCGCGCTCTTCATCTCGACGTCGATGTCGGTGCTGATCAGCCACGCCGCCGGCGGCCCGCAGCGCGCCGTCACGCTCTTCGAGTCGGCGCTCGGCATCGGCATCGCCAGCGGTCCGCTGCTCGGCGCGGTCCTCGGCGCCCAGACGTGGCGCGCGCCGTTCTTCGGCGTCGCCGCGCTGATGTTCGTCTCGTTCCTCGTGATCGTCTCGTCGGTCCCGAAGACCCCGGCGCCCACGCCGGAGCACCGCACGCGCCTCACCGAGCCGCTCCGCGCCCTCGGTCACACCGGCCTCGCGCTCGGCTCGATCATCGCCCTGCTGTGGAACTTCGGCTTCTTCACGCTCCTCGCGTACACGCCGCTGATCCTCGGCCTCGGCGTCTACCAGCTCGGCGCGACCTTCTTCGCCTGGGGCGTGCTCGTGGCGCTGTCGGCGGTCTACATCGCCCCGTACCTACTCAAGCGGTACCCGGTGACCACGCTGCTGCTGCCCGTGCTCGCGGCCGTCACGGCGATCCTCGTGCTGATCGGCATCTTCCACACGAGCGAGTCGGTCCTCGTGCCGCTCATCATCGTGTCGGGCCTGCCGCTCGGCCTCGGCAACTCGCTCCTGTCGAACCTGCTCTTCAGCGTCTCGCACACCGACCCGGCCGACGCGGCCGCCGCCACGAACTTCATCCGGTTCACCGGTGGCGCGATCGCTCCGTTCCTCGCCGGCAAGCTCAGCGAGAAGGTCTCGACGCAGGCTCCGCTCTACGTCTCCGCGGCGGTCGTGCTCGTCTCGATCGGCGTGCTGCTCGCGAGCCGCGGTGTCCTCACGCCGGCGGCGCCGCGCGTGCAGACGCCCGAGGAGGAGTTCGCCCGCCTCGAGGACGAGCAGCGCAAGCAGCTCGCGACCGCCTAGGCGGCCGCGGCCGCGCCCGCGGCCGCGCCCGCGGCCGCGCCACCGGCTCCACGACGGCCCCGCGTCGCACCGATCGGGTGCGACGCGGGCCTTCGTATGCTCGGACCATGGCTTCGATCCTGTCGCTGAACGTCGGCCTGCCGAAGGTGATCGGCCTGCGGCGCGGCGAGCCGGTGCTGAGCGCGATCCACAAGG
>JAVHXX010000468.1 GCA_031119595.1 Patulibacter sp.
TGCCCACCCCGGCCGGCGCGCGCCGTCGAGGCCCGGGGTACGCTCCGTCGACACGACCAGCGGCCCCCGACGCTCCCTCCGCGATGCCCGCGGCGCCCTGAGTTCGAACACGCCAGCCGGCGATCCACCCGTTGGATCGCGTCGCCTGATCCGTGTGGTGATCACGGGCCGTCGCCCGCTCGCCCTCGAACCAGCGCAGGTCGCCATGTCTACCAGCCTCCGAACCTCCTCCGTCGCGACCCGCGGCCCGATGACCGATGCGGTCCGCCGCGCCCGGGCGCACCCGATCCGGCGGGCACGCCGCGTGGGCGCCGCCCGCAGCGCCGGTGCGATCCTGGCGGCCGCCGCGCTCCTCGGCCCGGCCGTCGCGCTCGCCAACGACGCCGGCTTCAAGGCCGCGGTCCCGTTCTCCGGCGGCCGCACGACCGACCTGCGCGCCGGCGAGCCGCTCGAGTTCCTCTACAAGGGCGAGACGATCACGAAGGTCTGCTGGTCGCCGGCGCCGATCCAGCACGCGGCGTGCGGGCACGGCATCGCGGCGCCCGCCGCCGCGGGGACACAGCAGCTCACCGTCACGCTCAAGGGCGGCGCGGTCAAGCACGAGTCGCTGACGATCGGCGCGCCCGCCACCGACCTGCCGAGCAGCAAGGACGCCGGCAGCGCCGGTGCGCGCGTCGTCGAGTACCGCGCGACCTGCACGACCGCCGCCTACGACAACTACACCCACGGGCAGCTCCGCGGCACCCACAGCGGCGTGAAGCTCCACGCCGGCGACGAGGCCGGGGCGTTCTACCGCGCGGGGAAGCACGCGATCCTGGCGATGCCCTACCGCGACGGCATCGCGCGGTTCTTCTCCGACCGCTGCCTCGTGCCGGTGCACTGAGCGGCGGCACGGCGATGCCACGGCGGCGACGAGGCGAGCACACGGACGACGACCTCGTCCGGCGCGGGGCGCGGGGCGATCTCGACGCCGCCGCGCAGCTCGACGCGCGCTACCGCCGGCGGCTCGTCGCCTACGCACGTTCGCTGCTCGGGCGCTCGCACCACGACGCCGAGGACGTCGTCCAGGACGTCCTCGTGAAGGCGCACGCCGAGATCGCCGCGGGTCGCGGGCCGCAGCACCTGGGCCCGTGGCTGTACCGCCTCACGCGGAACCGCTCGATCGACGAGGTCCGCCGCGCGCGCTGGGGTGAGGCGTCGCTCGACGACCTCCCGGCGGGCATCGCCACGGACGCCCTCGCCGATGTCGACGATCCGCCGAACGTGCTGCACCGGCGGGAGTCGCTGCGCACGATGGTCCAGGATCTCGCCGACCTGCCGGTGAAGCAGCGCAGCGCGTTGCTCGCCCGCGTGGTCGACGGGGACTCCCCGGCCGACAGCGCCACCCGACTCGGGGTGAGCGTCGAGGCGGTGCAGATGCTCGTGGTGCGGGGGCGCGCGAACCTCGAGAAGGTGCGGACGATCCGGCGTGCCACCGGCGACGTCGAGACGCAGCTCCTGGCCCTCGCCTCGCCCGCGGCGATCGTCGGACTGGTCGGCGCGGCGAAGGTCGCCGGGGCCGGGGGCGTGAAGCTCCTCGCGGCCGGGGTCGCCGCGGTGGTCGCCGTCGCGGGCGGGCTCGAGGTCGAGCGCTCGCAGCATGCGGGGCCGGGAGAGCGCGCGCCGTTCCTGGTGGCCGGCGGGAACCAGTTCATCGGCCACAGCGTCGCCCGTGGCGCCCGGCTGCCGGCCGGGTCCGCCGTCGCGGCCGTCACCGTGAAGATCCCGGCCGGCCCGCTCGACGCCGCCCACCGGTCGGTCACGCTCCGCTGCCCGAGCGGCATGGTCTACGCGACCACGCTCTGGTCGAGCGGCGGCCTCGACGACACCTACGCCCAGCTCGTCGGGGGATACGACGATCCCCGCCCCGACGGCACCGTGCGGTTCCGCATCGCGGGGCGGGAGCGACAGGTCCCGGCCCTGCTCGGCATCCGCGTGCTCTGCCGCCGCCCGGGACGCGACGGGTCGCTCGCGTTCGATCCGCGACTGCCGCACGCCGACGAGGGCCGTGGCGTGCTCTGCCATGAGGCGTACTTCTTCCGTCAGCCCGAGCACCTCGTCACCGGCACGGTGTTCGCGCACCAGAAGGTCACGATCACCCGGCACGCGAGCCGGTCCGTGTACATGGTCACCGACACGCACCTGCGTGGCTGGATCCGGACCGCCGCACTGTGCCCCGGCTGGACGCTCCCGCCGAAGAGCGGCGGGGCGAAGGCCGCGGCCGCGCTCGCGGCGGCCCACGACGACTCGGCCGAGGCGGTGGCCCGGGGCGAGGTGCCGGGTGTGATGGCGCACCCGCTCGGGGAATGACCTCCGGAGGCTGAGCCGAGGCGACCCGCTCAGTCCGCGGCGCCGCGGACGGCCAGGTCCTCGGCGAGCTCGGCGAGCGCCCGGAGGCCTGCGCCGACCGGCGCGGTGTCGATCGACTCCCCGAGCGTGTGCGCTCCTGCGCCGGTGGTGATGCCGACGGTGATCGCCGGGATGCGGCGGCCGTGGGCGGCGTTCGCGTCGGTCGACGAGGAGGCCTCATTCGCCGGTGGCAGGCCGGCCACCGCGCGGGCGCGGCGGGCCGCGAGCACGAGCGGATGGTCGGCATCGATGTGCCCACCCGGGCGGTCACCGACGCGCTGCAGGTCGAGCTCGAGGCCGGGTGGGAGCGCCGAGCGGATCGCGTCACCGACGCGCGCCGCGGCCTCGCGCAGGACGGCGTCGTCCTCGCAGCGCAGCTCCAAGGTCGCGACGGCCGTCGCGGCGATCACGTTGACCGCCGTGCCACCCTCGACGGTGCCGACGTTGAAGACCAGCCCCGGCTCGTCGGCGCTCTCGACCACGGCGGCCGCACCCGCGAGGGCCGTCACGAGCCCGTGGATGGCGCTCGGGCGACCCTGATCGCTCCAGGGATGGCCGCCGGGGCCACGGAGCTCGGCGCGAATCCGGATCGATCCGACCCCGCCGACCGTGATCTCCTCGATGCCCATGCCCTCGACCGCCACGAAGGCGTGCATCGGCAACTCCCCCACGAGCGCCTTGGCGCCGCGGAGGTCGCCGAGGCCCTCCTCGCCGACGGTCGCCACGAGCGCGACCGATCTCGCGAGCGGTCGCCCGGCGAGCGCCCGCGCGAGGTGCAACACCGCCGCGACCCCGAGGGAGTTGTCGCCGATGCCCGGCGCGTGGAGGTGCTCGCCGACCTCCCGGACGCGCACGTCGGTGTCGGCCGGGAAGACGGTGTCGAGATGGGCGGCGAACATGACCGGCGGTTCCGCGGTGCCCGGCAGGATCGCGATGACGTTCCCCGTGGCGTCGCGACGGGCCGTGAGACCGTGGATGGCGAAGCGATTGATCACGTGGGCGGCCCGCACCTCCTCGGCGAACGGCGGCGCGGCGACCTCGCAGATCGCGCGCGCGTCACGCAGGACGAGCGCGGCGGGATCGACGGCGGCGGTCATGGCCGCGTCGACGTCGGCCACTCGGGGCTGTTCCCGCCCGAGATCGAGATCCGCTTCGTCGACACGTACGAGACGCTCGTCCGTGCGACCGAGGAGCTCGACGTCGCCCGCGATCTCCTCGGCGGCGTGCGCGACTACTACCAGGCGAAGATCGCGGAGCAGCAGAACGAGGTCGCGAAGACGCTCACCGTGATCGCGTCGCTGGTCCTCGTGCCGAGCCTCATCGTGGGGT
>JAVHXX010000469.1 GCA_031119595.1 Patulibacter sp.
CCACTACTTCTGCCAGCTCGGCGACCAGATGGGGTCGCTCTTCAACCGGAAGTCCACGACGGTGGTTGCGGGACTCGTCGCAGCTGTCATCGTCATCCTCAACGTCGTCCTGCTGTACTTGACGTTCACCGGCGCCTGACCGCGGCGCGCGGTGGCGCGAGCCCGCCCGTCGTGACCGATTCCACCGACACCGCCCTCCCCGATTCCGCCGACCACTCGACGGCCGTCGAGAACTACGCGAAGGCGATCTTCACCCTCCAGGCCAGCGGGTCGGCGGTGCGCACCACCGATCTCGCCGAGCGCCTCGAGGTGCGGCCCGCGTCGGTGTCGACCATGCTCACGCGGCTCGAGGCCTCCGGGCTGGTGGCCCGCGAGCCGTACCACGGCGTCCGCCTGACCGACGACGGCGAGCGCGTCGCGCTCGCGGTGATCCGCCGGCACCGCTTGCTCGAGCTCTTCCTGGCCGAGGCGCTCGAGCTCCCCTGGGACGTCGTCCACATCGAGGCCGAGCGGCTCGAGCACCACGTGTCCCCGCGGGTCGAGGCAGCGATCGCCGCCCATCTCGGCAACCCGACCCACGACCCCCACGGCGATCCGATCCCCACGGCCGCGCTGGAGCTCGCGGTCGACTCCGGCGGCGTGTCCCTCGCCGAGGTCCCCGACGGCGCCTCCGCGGAACTCCTTCAGGTCTCGGACCGCGATCCCGCGATGCTCCGCTACCTCGCCGACCGCGGGATCCTTCCCGGTGCCGCGCTCACGGTCGTCGCCCGCGAGCCCTTCGGCGGTCCCATCCGCATCACGACGGGCGGCGCCGAGCACCAGCTCGGCGAGCCGCTTGCGCGCGCGATGACGGTCCGCATCGGCTGAGCCCGCACGGCGCGGTCCCTCCGCGAAGCGGCGCGCCAGATCCCGCTCCCGCCCGGGCGGGTCGAGTCCCGTCCCGGAGCACTGTCGGTCAGCCCGTCCGACCCACCATCCGTCCTCCGGTTCAACGTCGCTCACCGAACTGGCATATCGCGCTGAGCGGGGATAACAGCTGGCGCCAGAACGCGTGACAGACCGAGCGGACGGAAATGTGATGCAGGGCACACGAGACTGCGTTACGTTCGGCACATGTCCCCCAGCATCGCCACGCTCGCCAAGGCGACCCGCGTCGGCATCTCCGCCGCCCGGACGTCGGAGATCCAGCGACGAGCGCGGGCCGATCACAAGGGCATGGTCGTGGCGATCTGCGCCGCGCTGGGGTCCTCTGACGATGCCATCGACGTCGGCGGCACGGTGGGATGCTCATGCGGCACAACGTCGAATGTGCGCCGAACGGCCGCCACCTGGCGATCGAGCCACTCCCGCAGCACGCGGAGCTCCTGCGCGAGTCGATGCCGGCGAACGTGATCGTCGAGGAGATGGCGATCACCGACGACGACGTCGAGACCGAGCTGGAATTCCTCCACGTCCTCGGGCAATCCGGGTACAGCGGCCTGCGTGAGCGCGACTATCCCGAGACGCCCCGGTTCCAACGTCTCCGCGTCGACGCCGTCTCCCTCGACGTCCTCGTCGACCGCCACGACCTCGAACCGCGCCTCATCCGCATCGACGTCGAAGGCGCCGAACGGCTCGTGCTCGAGGGCGCCCGCCGCACCATCGAGCGGTTCCGCCCCACCCTCATGGTCGAACACGGCAGCGCCGCCGCCGGCTACGGCGAGACGTCCTCGACCTTCTGGGACCTCTCCCACGAGCTCGGCATGCGCATCTACGACTTCGACGGGAACGGTCCCTACGACCGGCCCGGGTTCATGAAGGCCGTGGGTCCCTTCGGGTACTTCAACTTCCTCCTGCGGCCCTGATGCCGCGCCGGAACGGTCGGACGGACCGCGCTCACCGGTGAGCGCGCTGTGTGATCTGGCGCACCGGTAAGGTGCCGCCGATGGCGCGCTCGCTCGCAGGGATCCCGGTGAAGGACTTGACCAGCGCCGCGCGGCGTGGCGTGTCCGCGGCACGCTCCAGCTACACGGATCGCCGCGGCCGCACGGACCACCTCGGCCTGTCGATCGCCCTCCGTACGGCGCTCGGTCCAGCCGACGATGCCATCGACGTCGGCGCGCACCTCGGCGACGTCACCCGCCAGATCCTCACCTCCTCGCCCCGGGGCAAGGTGCTCGCCGTCGAGCCGCTCCCGCACATGGCCGCCGACCTCCGCCGCACGCTCCCGTCGTCGGTGATCGTCGAGGAGGTCGCCCTCAACGACGACGAGCCCGGCGAGGTCGAGTTCCTCCACGTGAAGAACGACCCGGGCTACAGCGGCCTGCGCGAGCGCGACTACCCGCAGGCACCCGAGTTCGAGAAGCTCACCGTCAAGACCCAGCGCCTCGACACGCTCGTCGAGCAGCACGGCCTGAAGCCGCGGCTCATCAAGATCGACGTCGAGGGTGCCGAGCTCCTCGTGCTCCGCGGCGCCCGCAAGACCATCGCCGAGCACCGCCCGGTGATCCTCGTCGAACACGGCAGCGCCGCCGAGGGCTACGGCGAGAGCCCGGCCACCTTCTTCGACCTCTGTGCCGAGCTCGAGCTGCGGATCTTCGACTTCGACGGGCGCGACCCGTACACCCGCCAGGGCTTCATCGACGCCGTCGGGCCCGAGGGCTACTTCAATTTCCTGCTGCGTCCGTAGGGCGCGGTCACCCGCGGCCAGCAGTGTTCTGCCCGCGTAACCGGACATTCTCCGCCTGAAACCTGCCGTGCCGCGGCCCGCGCCCCGAGCCGCGCGGGTACCATGACGACAAGCGGGGACACCGCGCGGCCGGGGCATGCACCGCACCGGCGAGCAGCGGCGTTCCGCCCGGAGGACTCTCGTGCAGGAAATGGTGATCTACGGCGTCAGTTTCGACATGGTCGGCAAGCAGCCGATCGTGTTGCTCAAGGCCGTCGATTCCAATCGCTTCCTGCCGATCTGGATCGGCCACCCGGAGGCCGCGGCGATCCTCATGCGCCTGCAGGGTCAGACGACGCCCCGCCCGATGACCCACGACCTGATGGTCGACATCTTCGGTGAGCTCGAGGTGCGCTGCACCCAGGTCGTCGTCACCGAGCTCCGCGACAACACCTTCTTCGCGACGATCACCCTCACCACCGGCTCCGTCGACCACAACATCGACGCGCGTCCGTCCGACGCCCTCGCCCTCGCGGTCCGCGCCGGCGCCCCGATCTACGTCGCCGCCGACGTCCTCGCGGAATCCGCGATCGAGTTCGAGCACGAGGTCGAGGACACCGAGGAGGTCGTCGAGCGGTTCAAGGACTTCCTCGACGACGTCACCCCCGAGGACTTCGCCGGCGGCGACTCCTAGAGAGCGCCTGCGGCGCGCGCGTCCGAGGCGCTCGGGCCGATGCTTCGCCGGTTGGATCGTGTCGGCGCGACCGCGCTCCGGGACGTCGGCGCGATCCTGGAAGCGCTCCCCTGGAGCGAGGGCGTCTGGCTCGTGGAGCACGGGCCGGTCGAGATCCCGGTCGTCGTCGAAGGTGTCCCTCGTACGCTTGCGCTGCGCGCGGAGTGGGACATGGATCCCTTCGCGAGCGACCTCCTCTTCCGGACGCGTCTCTCCTCGCGCGTGCTCGGTCGCTCGGTCGCCCTACGGCATCGGGGGCAGGCGAGCCTCTGGGCCGAGGGCCTGCCCGATGTGCCGCCCGTGGCGGTGCCCCTGGACCGGTCCCGGTTC
>JAVHXX010000470.1 GCA_031119595.1 Patulibacter sp.
GGTGCTCAGCGCGATCCACAAGGAGCCCGTCGACGGGCGGCTCCCGGTGCGCGGCGTCAACATCGACGGCGACCTCCAGGCCGACCTCACCGTGCACGGCGGCCCCGACAAGGCCATCTACGCCTACGCCGCCGAGGACCTCGCGTGGTGGTCCCAGGAGCTCGGCCGTGAGGTCGCGCCCGGGATGTTCGGGGAGAACCTCACCACCCACGGTGTCGACTGCACCGGCGCGATCATCGGCGAACGGTGGCGGATCGGCGGCCTGCTCCTCGAGGTCTGCCAGCCCCGGCTGCCCTGCTTCAAGCTCGGCATGCACTTCGACGACCCGACGATGCTGAAGCGCTTCACGCTCGCGTCGCGGCCCGGGGTGTACCTGCGGATCGTCGAGGAGGGCGATGTCGCCGCCGGCGACCCGATCGAGGTGATCGGGCGACCCGGCCATGGCGTCACCGTGCAGATCGTCGCCGACGCGATCCTCCGCGACCGCACGCTCGCGCCGCGGGCGCTCGCCGCGCCGGAGCTCGCGATCGGACTCCTCGGCGACCTCCAGGCGCGCGCCGCGCGCCTCTGAACCGGCGCGAACCCGCCGCCCCGCGCGCATAGGCTCGCTCGCATGCCCGCGGAGCGTTCCCGATGACCCAGACGATGCGCGCCGAGCGCTTCCATGCCGCCAGCGGCGAGGTCGTCGTGGAGGACGTGCCGGTCCCCGAGCCCGGCCCCGGCGAGGTGCTGATCGAGGTCGCGTACTGCGGCATCTGCCACTCCGACCTCTCGCTGATCGACGGCATCTTCCCGCCCCAGCGCGACGTCGTGATCCAGGGTCACGAGGCCTCGGGCGTGATCAGCAAGCTCGGGCCGGGCGTGAAGGGCTGGTCGGTCGGGGACCGCGTGATCCCCGCCGCGGGCCGGCCCTGCGGCGAGTGCTTCGAGTGCCGCCGCGCGAAGTTCACGGAGTGCCTGGCCGTGCGCCTGATGGCCTTCGCCTACGACGGCGCCTGGGCGGAATTCCACGTGGCGCAGGCGGCCGGCCTCACGCGCGTCCCGGACAACGTCTCGCTGCAGCAGGCTGCGCTCCTCGCGGACGCCGTCTCGACGCCGTTCGGCGCCGTCGTGCGGACCGGCAAGGTCGGGATCGGCGAGGCGATCGGGGTGTGGGGTGTCGGCGGGGTCGGCACGCACGTGGTCCAGCTCGCGCGGCTGGTGGGCGCGGCACCGATCATCGCGATCGACCTCATCGAGGAGGTCCGCGAGCGGGCGCTCGAGCTCGGCGCCGACTACGCCTTCGACCCGGGCGAGGACGGCCTCCGCGACACCCTGCGTGAACTCACGGGTGGCCGCGGTCTCGACGTCGCCTTCGACGTCGTCGGCATCCCCGCGACCTTCGACCAGGCCCGCAAGTCGCTGCGGACCGGCGGCCGGCTGGTCGGCGTCGGCATGAGCAACCAGCGCATCGACATCGGCACGACGTCGGCGTTCGGCCTCTCCCGCGCGCAGATCCTCGGCCATCTCGGGTACCAGAACGAGGACATCGGCACGCTCGCCTCGCTGCTCTCCCGAGGCCGGCTCGACCTCTCCCGATCCGTCAGCGCGATCCTCCCGCTCGAGGAGGTCAGGGAGGGCATCCGCCGCCTCCACGAGCACGACGGCAACCCGATCCGGATCCTCATCCAGCCCGGCAAGGGCGAATGACGGGGCGCCCGGACCGGTCGCGCCCGGCCACCGCCGCCGGATCACCACGGCACGGACAGGGCCGGTCGGCACTGCCCCTCCTCGCCGCTTGCGAAAGGGACGCTTCCGGCCACATGAGAGCCGTGTGAGAGCCGTCCCCCGAGTGCGCCAGACATAGGTCGTAAGCCCTTCTGCCGGGCGTGATGCAGGTCTAGCGTCGCGACCATGGGAAGCCCCGTCCAAGCCCCCGCAGCCGCCCCGCAGGGCGAGCGTCGATTCGCGCAACGTCGCCGGGAACGCATCCCGGTCGTCCGCGGGATCAGCACCGGTGGTCCGCGACATACCGCCGCGCAGGCCGAGGTCAAGCGCGTGGCGACCGAGCACTTCCCGGGGGTGGAGCGCTCCGATGCGATCCTCTCCGTCTTCGACCACGCCCAGATCGACGAGCGCCAACTCGCCCGGCCCGTCGACTGGTACGTGGAGCAGCGGCCCTTCGCGGAGAAGAACGCGATCTACGTCGAGGAGACCCTCGCCCTCGGCGAGCGGCTGACCCGCCGTGCCCTCGGCGACGCGGGACTCACGCCCGCCGACGTCGACGCGGTGGTGTTCGTGTCGAGCACGGGAGTGAGCACGCCGAGCCTCGACTCGTTCCTCATGCAGCGCATGGGGATCCCGGCGGACGCGATCCGTCTGCCGCTCTGGGGGCTCGGCTGCGCGGGTGGCGCAGCCGGGCTCGCCCGGGCGGCCGATCTCGTCCGTGCCGGCTACGAGCACGTGCTGCTCCTCGCCGTCGAGTTCTGCTCGCTCACCTTCCACATGGGAGACGAGTCGAAGGCGAACTTCATCGGGACGGCGATCTTCGCCGACGGCGGCGCGGCGCTCGTGCTCGGCGCCGACGAGGGCCCGGGCGACGGTGGCCTCGTGCGCCTCCTGCACGCCCACAGCCATCTCGTCGACGACAGCGCGGCGCTCACCGGCTGGGACGTGGTCGACGCAGGGTTCAAGCTGCGGCTCTCAGCGGAGATCCCGACGATCATGCTGACCCGGCTGCGACCGATCGTCGACGCATCGCTCGCGATCGCCGGCTGGTCGCTCGACGACCTCGACACGATCATGGTGCACCCCGGCGGCGCGAAGGTCCTCACGGGGTACGAGCTCGCGCTCGGCCTCGACGAGCACGCGCTCGACGCGTCCCGGACGGTGCTGCGCGAGCACGGCAACATGAGCAGCCCGACCGTCCTCTTCGTGCTCGCCGAGGCCCTGCGGCACCGGCCGCGAGGCCGCGGCATGGTCAGCGCGACCGGCCCGGGCTTCTCCGCCGAGCACCTGCTCGTGGAGTTCGCATGAGGTCCGGGCCGCGCCTCGCGCCGTGGATCGCCGGGGCGCTCGTGGTGCAGCGGCTCGGCGAGGTGCGGTTCGCGAAGGGCAACGAGCGGGCGGCGCGCGAACGCGGAGCGGTCGAGTTCGGCGCGAGGCACTACCCGCTGTTCTTCGTGCTGCACCCGGCCTGGCTGGTTGGGCTCGTCGCAGAGAGCCGGGCGGCGGGGCGGCGGGTGAGTCCCGGCTGGCTCGCCGCCGCGATCCTCATGCAGCCCCTGCGCGTGTCGACGATGCGGCTTCTCGGGCCGCAGTGGACCACGCGCGTGCTCATCACGCCCGGCGCCCGGCGCGTCGACCGCGGCCTCTACCGGTGGTTCAAGCATCCGGCGTACGCCGCCGTGACGGTCGAGCTGCTCGCCACGCCGCTCGCAGTCGGTGCGCGCCGCACCGCGCTCGGCGGGTCGGTCGCGAACCTCGCGCTGCTCGGGCTCCTGCGGCTGCCCGCGGAGCGGCGCGCCGAGGCCACGCGCACGCCGGCCCCGTGAGCGCGCCGCCGCCGCGGGTCGCCTTCTTCACGCTCCCGATCCAGGGGCACGTGGGGGCCGCGCTGCCGGTGGTGCGGGCACTCGTCGACCGGGGCGCCCGGGTCCAGGCGTCGACGTCGGCCGCGTTCCGTGAGCGGCTGCAGGTCGCCGGCGCGACGGTCCGGGAGTATCC
>JAVHXX010000471.1 GCA_031119595.1 Patulibacter sp.
TCCCGGACCTCTACGGCCAGGACGGACCGATCTGGATCGGTCCCCGCGACGACACCCAGGAGCCGATCCGCCGGCCGACGACGAAGTTCCCGGACCCGCTCGAGGACTTCGAGGCCGAGCTCTCCCGCGATGACCACGGCGCGGCCGAGGTCGACGCCCGCTTCGACGCGACCGCCGACGACGTCGCCGACGAGGACCACGACCTCCCGCTCGAGCGGAACGGCGAGTTCGCCGAGGGCAGCGCCATCCCGGGCGTCTACGACGACGAGGTCGACGAGGTCGCGGACGAGCCGGCCCCGGCCGCCCAGCGGCCGTCGATCTTCGAAGCCGAGGACGACGACGTCGATCCCGACGCCGACCTACGTATCGACGACGCCGCAGGTGCCGGCGCCGCGACGAGCGGCCCCGCGAACGTCGGCCCCAAGGCCCTCACGCCGATGGGCCGCTACCGCGCCGAGGTGACCGAGGCCGCCGACTTCCCGTGGAAGATCCCGCCGCGGCGGTTCCTTACGCGCTCCGCCAAGGAAGCGCCCGGCCCGAGTCGCGTCGACCAGGCGCAGACCTCCGAACTGCTGCTCGAGGCGCTCGGCCACTTCGGCGTCAAGGCCGAGATCGTCGGCTGCGTCGCCGGCCCGCACATCACCCGCTACGAGCTCCGTCTGGCGCCGGGCGTGAAGATGAGCAAGGTCTCGAACCTCAAGGACGACCTCGCCTACGCGCTCGCCGCGACCGACATCCGCATCCTCGCGCCGATCCCCGGCAAGACCGCCGTCGGCGTCGAGGTCCCGAACCGCAACCGTGCGCTCGTGCGCCTCGGCGACGTCTTCGGTGACGCGCCGCCGAAGGCATCCCCGCTCAACGTGTGGCTGGGCAAGGACGTCGAGGGCGAGTCGATCTTCGTCGACCTCGCGAAGATGCCCCACCTGCTCGTCGCCGGCACCACCGGCGCCGGCAAGTCGGCCTGCATCAACGGCATGCTCTCGAGCATCCTGCTGTCGGCCAGCCCGCACGACGTGCGCATGGTGCTCGTCGACCCGAAGCAGGTCGAGCTCACCCCGTACGAGTCGATCCCGCACCTGCTCACGCCGGTCATTACGAGCCCGAAGATGGCCGCGACCGCGCTCCAGAACCTCGTCCGCGAGATGGAGGCCCGCTATTCCACGATGGCGCTCTCCCGCACCCGCGGCATCGTCGAGCTCAACCGGGTGCGCCGCGAACGCGGGGAGCAGGAGTTCCCCTACATCCTGTGCGTGATCGACGAGCTCGCCGACCTCATGATGGTCGCCCCGGGTGAGGTCGAGGACTCGATCATCCGGATCGCGCAGAAGGCCCGCGCCGTCGGCATCCACCTCGTGCTCGCCACGCAGAGCCCGCGCGTCGACGTGATCACCGGCATGATCAAGGCCAACGTGCCGAGCCGCATCGCGTTCGCGGTGTCGTCGCAGACCGATTCGCGCGTGATCCTCGACCAGAACGGCGCCGAATCGCTGCTCGGTCAGGGCGACATGCTCTTCTCGCCGGTCGGCAGCCCGAAGCTCCTGCGCATCCAGGGTGCGTACATCGACGAGGAGCAGATCGAGGCGATCACCGGCTACTGGCGCAAGCAGGGCGAGCCCGACTTCGACGCGGATCTCCTCGAGGAGGTCGTCGAGGAGTCCGTCGACGAGCAGAAGGGTGACGGCCTGGATCCCGACGAGGATCCGATGCTCGAGGAGGCGATCCGACTCGTCGTCGAGATGGGGACGGCCTCGACCTCGATGATGCAGCGGCGCCTGCGCGTGGGCTACACCCGCGCCGGCCGCCTCGTCGACATGCTCGAACGCCGCGGCGTGATCACCGGCTACGAGGGCAGCAAGGCACGGTCCGTGCTGATCGGCCCGAGCGATGTCGAGCGGATCGTCGCCCAGGTGCGGGCCAAGGGCGGGTCGACCCCGACGCTCTTCGAGGAGGAGACGCCGGCGGCGCCGGTCGACCTCGCACTCCCGACCGACGACGACAGCTTCGAGGGACCCGTCAGCGGCGGCCTGCCCGAAGGTGTTGCGGCCATCGACCCGGACGACACGCCGGACCCCTCGATGGACCACACCCCGGCGGATCGTTAGCCTGACCCCATGGCCGAGATCGGAGCAGCGCTGCGCGAGGCCAGGACCCGGGCACGCATCGAGATCGCCCAGATGGAGGCGCAGACGAAGATCCGCGCCAAGTACCTGCGTGCCCTCGAGAACGAGGAGTGGGAGCTCCTGCCGGGGCCGACGTACGTCAAGTCGTTCCTGAAGACCTACGGCGACATGCTCGGCCTCGACGGCCGTCAGCTCGTCGCCGAGTACAAGTCGGCCCGCGAACCGTTCCAGGCGGTCGACGACATCGGCCAGATGAGCAAGCACACCGGCGGCCGCACGAACCGGAACTTCGCGCCGCCGATCGGCCGCTGGGCGGGGATCGCGGTCGTGGTGCTCGTGATCGTCGCCGGGGCCGCCTACGCCGTGTTCGGCAGTGGCTCGGATTCGCCGGCGCCGTCGGCCAGCACGCCCGGGGTCGCGGTCGTCCCGGACGCCGGCACCGACTCGGCCGCGTCGGAGAAGGTCAACAGCGTCGTGGTGACCGCCACCGCATCGGTCACCGTCTGTGCTCGGGCGGGGACGCGCATCGTCGTGCCGCAGACCAAGCTCCACGCAGGGGAGAGGACGAAGGCCGTGCGCGGCCGCGTGGTGGTCGTGACCGCCGACAACCGCTCGGTTCGCGTCGCCGTCAACGGCACCCGCCGCACGCTGCCCGCGAGCTCGGGGCCGATCACGGTCGTCGTGAGCGGCAACGGCATCAAGAAGGCCTCGCCCTCCGCGACGGCCTGCCGCGCCTGACCTCTCACTAGGCTCCGGCCCATGGCCGAAGCATCGAACGGGAATCTGCGTCGCCTGCGTGGCGCGATCGTGGTGACCGGCAGCGAGGTGCTCGCCGGCCGTGTCGCCGACAAGAACGGTCCGTACGTCTCCCAGCAGTTCGCGGAGTTCGGGGTCGAGACCGCCGGGATCATCCAGGTCGGCGACCGCCGGGACGACCTGCTCAAGGCGTTGGCGCAGGCCGCGTCATGGGGCGTCGACCTCGTCGTGACGACGGGCGGCCTCGGGCCGACCGCGGACGACCTCACGATCGAGGTCGTGGCCGAGTTCGCCGGGCGTCCGCTCGTGCTCGACGAGCCGCTCGAGGAGCGCGTGTGGAAGCGTGTGAACCAGGTCCGCAAGCGCTTCCCGCACATCGACATCGAGTCGCTGAAGGTCACGACGACGAAGCAGGCGATGCAGCCCACCGGGGCGACGCCGCTCGAACCGATCGGCACGGCGCCGGGCTCGCTCGTGCCGCCGGCCGACGGGACGGACGGCCCGCTCGTCGTGGTGCTGCCCGGGCCGCCGCGGGAACTGCAGCCGATGTGGTCGGCGGGCGTCGAGGTCGAGCCGCTCGCCGGGCTGCTCGCCCAGGCCGCGCCGTTCGAGGAGCGCATGCTGCGGCTCGTGGGCCTGCCGGAGTCCGATCTCGCCGCGGCGCTGCGCGAGATCGAAGGTGGGGGCGTGGCGCTCGACCGCCTCGAGATCACGACCTGCATGCGCAGCGGCGAGATCGAGATCGTCACGCGGTACGAGCCCGGCGATGCGGCCGTCTACGACCAGCTGGATGCCGGGATCCGCGAGCGGTACGGCGAGCTCCTCTAC
>JAVHXX010000472.1 GCA_031119595.1 Patulibacter sp.
GCGCGGGTCCATCGGCGCGGACTCCGGCACCGTCTCCGGTTCGAGCCCGCGGCCGCATACCGGGCATGGCGGCTCGAACCGCCCCGCCTCCAGGTCGCCCACCTCGCGCGGCCCCGGCGCCACCACGCCGTGCTCCGCGCAGCGGTACCGGCCCTCGCCGTAGACGACCATGCTCGACGCGAGCACGAGCCGCTCCACGGCAAGCCCGTCGACGGCGGCCGCTCCGGGCCCGCGGACCTCGGCCCCCGCCGCCCCGCGCTGCTTCGCCGCGATCGCGCGCAGGAGCACCGCCGTCCCGAGATCGTTGTGCGACACGTAGTCGGCGATGTCGTCGAGGTCGACGCCGAGCCCGACCATGGCGGCCTGGTGACACACCACGCTGACGCCGCGCAGCGCGCCGGCGACCACGTCCGGATCGCGCACGTCGCCGAGGACCACCTCGACCCCATCCGGGACCGGCGCGGTCGGCTCGTGGTGGTCGAGGATCCGCACGGCGACCCCGTCCGCGGCGAGGGCGTCGACGATGTGGGATCCGATGAAACCGGCGCCACCGGTGACGAGGAGCATGGGCGCCACGCTAGACGCCCCGGATCGTCCGGCGTGGCATGCCCGGGCTCGTTCGTAAGAATTCACGGACTTGCGCTCCGGATAGAGCAGGATGGTCCCGTGGTCGACGTCATCCTCCCCGTGCTCAACGAAGCCGAGGCGATCCCGTGGGTGCTGGACCGCATCCCCGCCGGGTACACCCCGATCGTCGTCGACAACGGCTCGACCGACGGCTCCGGCGACATCGCCCGTCGGCACGGCGCGCAGGTCGTCCGCGAGTCCCAGCCCGGATTCGGCGCCGCCTGCTTCGCGGGCCTCACCGCGGCCACCGCCGACATCGTCGCGTTCATGGACTGCGACGCCTCCCTCGACCCCGGCGAGCTCCTCCATGTCACCGGTCCGGTCGACCGTGGCGAGGCCGACCTCGTGCTCGGCGCCCGCCGGCCGGTCAGCCGCGCGGCCTGGCCGACCCACGCACGCCTCGCGAATGCCGTCCTCGCCCGCCAACTGCGTCGCCGCGCTGCCGTCGACCTGCGCGACCTCGGCCCGATGCGCGCCGCCCGTCGCACCGATCTCCTCGACCTCGCCATCCAGGACCGCCGCTTCGGCTGGCCGCTCGAGATGGTCCTCCTCGCCTCCCGCGCCGGATGGCGGATCGCCGAGGTGCCCGTCACCTACCACCCGCGGGTCGGCCGGTCGAAGGTCACCGGCACGGTGCGCGGCACGGTCCGCGCGGTGCGCGACATGTCGGCGGTCCTCTCGTGAGCGTCTGCCTCGCCGTCATCGCGAAGGCGCCCGTCGCCGGCCGCGTGAAGACCCGTCTCTGCCCGCCGTGCAGCCCCGAGCAGGCCGCCGAGCTCGCGACGGCCGCGCTCGTCGACACCCTCCGCGCCGTCGCGGCGACCCCGGCCACCCGGTACGTGTGCGTCCTGGACGGCGCCCCGGGCGACTGGCTCCCCGACGGCTTCGAGGTGATCCCGCAGCGCGGCGACGGCCTCGACGAGCGGCTCGCCGCGGCTTTCGAGGCGCTCCCCGAGCCGACGTTCCTCGTCGGCATGGATACGCCCCAGGTCACGCCGCGGCTCCTCATGCGCGCCGGCGATGCCCTCCTGCGTCCCGGCACCGACGCCGTGCTCGGCCACACCGAGGACGGCGGCTACTGGGGGATCGGGCTGCGCCCGGGCCACGAGCCCCGTGCGCTGTTCGAGGGCGTGCCGATGAGTCAGGACGACACGGGCGCCCAACAGCTCGACCGCCTCCTCGACCGCGGCCTCGCCGTCGATGTCGGCCTGCCGACGCTCGTCGACGTCGACGACATCACCGACGCCCGCCACGTGTCGGTGATCGCGCCTCACACCGGCTTCGCCACCACCATGCGCGGCATGGGCCTGGCCGATCCCGAGCCCGAACCGTGGCTCGAACGGCTCACGTCGGTGCCGCGATGAGCGCGCTCCCCTGGACCCTCTACGGCGCGGCGCTCGACCGCGGCCACGGTCTCATCGCCCGTCACGCCGACGGCCTCCTCGAGCAGCTCGCCGTGAGCACCTGGCTCGCGGACGCCGATCCGGTCGACGAGCGCCTGGTCGAACGGGCGCGCGGCCCGGTCCTCGATGTCGGCTGCGGCCCGGGTCGCCACGTCGCCGCACTCGTGCGTCGAGGCGTCGCGGTACTCGGCCTCGACGCCTCCCCGCACGCCGTGAAGATCGCGAGCGAGCGCGGCGGCGAGGCGATCCTCGGCGACGTCTTCACGCACGGCCTCGAGCTCGGCGTCTGGGAGACGGTCCTCCTGCTCGACGGCAACCTCGGCATCGGCGGCGACCCCGGCCAGCTCTTGCGCCGCGTCGGCGAGTTCCTCACGCCCACCGGCCGCGTGCTGGTAGAGACGGAGCCGCCCGGCACGGGCGTGCACTCGATCCCGGTCCGGCTCGAGCGTGGGGAGGACGTCTCGCTCTGGTTCCCGTGGGCTCGGGTCGCGAGCGACGAACTCGACGGTGCGGCATCCGACGCCGGCCTCGCCGTGGCCCATCGCTGGGAAGACGCGGGCCGCTGGTTCGCCGAGCTCCAGTGGGCCTGAGCCTCCTTCCGACCGAGCCGCCGCCCGGCCCGGCACGGCCCGGGTTCTGGCGCAGCCCGGTCCGCAGCGCGTGGCTCACGACGATGATCGGGTCGCTCCTGCTCGTCACCATCACGATCGTCGCGCTGACCGGCTTCCTTTCGAACGCCGCCTACCAGCCGAACCTCGGCGCCAACGACCTCGTCCCCCGTGACCGCGACCTCGGGCTCTTCAACATCCCCTGGCCGACGTCGCCGAGCTGGCTCTATGCGGTCACCCAGGGCTCGCACGTGACCTTCGGCCTCATGCTGCTGCCGCTGCTGCTCTTCAAGCTGTGGTCGGTCATCCCGAAGCTGTTCTGGCCGCCGCCGACCTCGCCCGCGAAGGCGCTGGAGAAGCTCTCGAACCTGCTCCTCGTGGGGTCGGCGTTCTTCCAGGTGCTCACCGGCCTCACGAACGCCCAGCTCTACTACCCGTGGCACTTCAACTTCGTCGTCGCGCACTACTACGGGGCGATCATCTTCGTGTCGTCGGTGGTGCTGCACGTGGCCCTCAAGTTCCCGACGATGCGTGAGGCGCGGCGGACGCGCCACGACCTCCTCGGGATGGTCGGCGACGACCTCCGCTCACCGGACCCCGGCCCGGTCACGATCAGCCGCCGCGGCGTCATGGGCCTGCTCGGCGGCGCGACCGGCGCGGTGTTCCTCACCACGTTCGGGCAGTCCGCCGGTGGGCCGTTCCGCAAGATCGCGCTGTTCGCGCCGCGCGGCGTCGGCGAGGACTTCCCGGTCAACAAGACCGCGAAGGTCGCCCGGATCACCTCGGCCATGGTCGGCGACGACTGGCGGCTGCAGGTGATCGGTCCGGGCGGGAAGACCGTCGAGCTCAGCCGGTCCCAGCTGCTCGCGATGCCGCAGCACACGCACGCCCTGCCGATCGCCTGCGTCGAGGGCTGGTCGGCGACCCAGCACTGGACCGGCGTGCGCCTCAAGGACCTCGCGGCGCTCGTCGAGCGGTCCGACGCCGCCTCGATCCACGTGAAGTCGCTGCAGCCCGCGGGCGCGTTCAGGCAGACGACGCTCGGCCGCCAAC
>JAVHXX010000473.1 GCA_031119595.1 Patulibacter sp.
GCGCTCGCCGCCTCGGCCGACGGCCACGTGTTCGCCGTCGGCGGACTGGGCAGCTTCGTGAACTTCGCCACCGCCAGCTCGGCGCCCCGTGGCTACGCCGTCGAGTTCGGGCCCGATCCGACTGCCGGTGTCCTCGACACCTCACCACCCGCGCCGACCACGCCGGTCGCTGCGCTGACCGTCCCCCAGGCGGCCCGTGAGGGAGCCGCCGACAGCAGCACCGTGTCACGCATCCTGGTCGGCGGGCACCCCGCCTGCTTCGACGAGTGCGCCGGCCGTGACGACCAGCGCGTCGGGCCGACCGCCACCCTGGTGCAGGCGCTGCAGGCCGCCGCCGCGACGACCTCGGCCGGCGCCACGGGCGTGGCGCCGCCCGTCGCGGGGCTCGTGCTCGGGGGCGGCCGCACGACCGTCGGCGGCGCGCCCCTCAGCGCGGCCGGCGCCTCGGACTACGCGGACCTCCTCCGCAGCGTGCCGGGTACCCCGCCCGTGTTTCCCGTGATCGGCTCCGGCGACGCCTCCAGCGCCGGAGGCCGCTCCGAGTTCATCGATCACCTGACCACGCCGTTCACCCCGACCGACTCCGCCACCGCCGGTCCGCCCGTCTCCGCCGCGACGGCGTGGCGCACCTACCCGGCCGACCCGACGTCCGCCGCGTACCGCGTCGATCTCCGTGCCGACTCGGGCGTCCCGGTGCGGCTCGTCGCCCTCGACAACACCGCAGGGCTGAGTGCCCACGAGCAGGCCTGGCTGACCGCCACCCTCGCGCAGGGCACCTCGATCGGGATGGCCGTCATCGTGGTCGGCGGTCCGCGCCTCGACGATCACTCCACCCTCCCGGACAACGAGGTCGCCGCCGAACTCGACCTCCTCGCCGGCGGGCGCGCCACGGCGTACGTCGCCACCGATGGCGCCGACGACCCGAGCGATCTGAGCACGTTCGGGCCGCGCGTGAGCGACACCACCCTGCTCGCTCCGGACGGCGCGTCGATCGAGCAGATCCACTCGTCGGCCCTCGGCCACTTCCTGCCGTACCCGATGCAGATCCGCGACCTTCTCGCGGACGACAGCGGCGACGCCGCCCAGCGTCTGCGCGAGGCCCTCTCCGACTACACGAACCAGCCCGAGCTGGTCGCCCTCGACATCACCCGCTCCCCGACCGGCGGGGCGAAGCCGTACGACGTGGCCGCGTCGACGATCCCCGTCTTCCGGTCGCTCGGGCAGCCGGGCGATGCGCACGTGAACGCGGGCGCCGCCCAGGTGGTGCAGGTCACCACGCAGATCGACGCCGACAACGGCCTGACCTGGACCGATCGGGGCGCGCTCCCCGGCAGCACCACACCGACGCCCTCCGGGGCACCGGCGACCGAGACGAGCGTCGGGTTCGGACTCGGAGATGCCACCCCGGACCAGTGCCGATTGTTCGCGCCGGCCGACGTGTGCGGCGATGCGCTCCCGACGGACGCCCGCTTCGCCGTCGCCGATCCGAACGTGGCCGTGTTCGTGAGGGCGCGGCCGCAGCGCACCAGGTCCAACGCGTCGACCGACCGGTTCGGTGGGATCCCGACGATCGTGGTCGATGCCAAGGGGAACCCGATCGTCGACCCGGCGAGCCCGGTGCTCTGCCCGTTGCGCCCCGGGACGACGACCTTCACCATGACGACCGGCGGGCACTCCCTGACCGTCCCGTTGACGGTCCTGCCGCCCGACGGCAGCGTGAATCTCGCCGCGTCCTCGAGCGCCGCGTCCAGCGCGGGATCGTCGTCGACGTCGACCTCGTCGAAGGCACCGGGGAAGGCTCCCTGCGCGTTCGCGTACAACGACGAGCCGGACCGCGTCCCCGCGAAGCCGGCCCCGGCGCCGGTGCCTGCGCCCGCCCCGGTGGTGCCACCGGTCGCCCCGGTCCCGCCGACGAAGCCGGTGCATCACCATGCCCACCCGTCGCCGACGCCCCATGACCCGGCTCGGCCGCCGGCGATCGTGCCACCGGCGTCGGTGTTCCGGCCGATGGCGAACATGGCTGCCAAGCCGCCGGTCGCCCCGAACCCGAAGCCGATCACCGGGCCGCTGCCCGCCCCGCCGGCCGGGATCAGCCCCCAGCAGGTGCCGCAGCAGGTGCCGTCACCGAACGTGCAGGCGCAGTCGATGGTGGCCGCGGTCCAGCAGGAGGCGCGGCGCCGTGAGGCGGCACGCGAGAGCGTCGACCACCGCGCGACGATCTACCGCCAGCCCACGCACGCCGATCTCACCGTGCCGGTCTCGGGCGCGCTCCTCGCCCTCCTCTTCGCGACGACCGGCGCGATCGCGGGACGCCGCCGCGCGGCGCGCCGGGCGACCGCTCCGGCCTGGCTGCGCTGAACGCCAGGGAGCGCCGTCGAGCGTTCTGCGGCGGCTATCGCGACGTGAGATTCGTTCTCGGCGGCCGGAGTTTAGGCCGTCTGCGGCCGGGCTCCGGCCGCCGAGGGCGAAGATCCAAGCGAGAGCCACCGCAGAAGCGACGCGGGCCGCGGCGCTTCCAGAGAAGCGACGCGGCCCGCGGTCAGGTCGTATGAGGCGGACGCGCTAGAGCGTCTCGTCCGTCTTCATCATCGGAGTGAGGCCGCCGCCGCCCGCGAGACCCGGGTTCGGGTTGGGCTTGGTGAGGCCACCGGGGAGCGAGGGCGCGTTCGGCTCGGACGCGTCGATCGAGCCGGGCTTGACCTCGTCGTCGGGACCGAAGACGTCTTCCTCGGAGCGGCCGTCGAGCAGGGCGAGGAACTCGTCGCGCTCGATGGTCTCCCGCTTGAGGAGGATCTTGGAGATGCTGTCGAGCGACTCGCGGTGCTCCTCGAGGATCCGGGTCGCGTTGGTGTGCGCGACCTCCACGATGCGACGGATCTCGTCGTCGATCTCGCGGGCGATCTCGTCGGAGTAGTCGGCCTGGGTGCCCATGTCGCGGCCGAGGAACGGCTGCGACTGGTCGTGCCCGAACACGCGCGGGCCGAGCTTGTCGCTCATGCCGTACCGCATGACCATCGCCTTGGCGGTCGAGGTGACCTTCTCGAGGTCGTTCGAGGCGCCGGTGGTGATCTCGCCGAAGATGATCTCCTCCGCGGCGCGGCCGCCGAGGGTCATCGCCATCTGCTCGTGGAGCTCGCTGCGCGACGTGAGGAACTTGTCCTCGCTGGGCATCGAGATCGTGTAGCCGAGGGCCTGGCCGCGCGAGACGACCGAGATCTTGTGGACCGGGTCGGCGTGCTCGAGGAAGTGGCCGACGATCGCGTGGCCCATCTCGTGGTACGCGGTGACGAGGCGCTCGCGCTCGCCCATGACGCGGGTCTTCTTCTCGGGACCGGCGATCACGCGCATGATGCCTTCCTCCAGCTCCTGCTGACCGATCTCGCGCTTGCCGGCGCGGGCGGCCAGGAGAGCGGCCTCGTTGACGAGGTTGGCGAGGTCGGCACCGGTGAATCCGGGCGTCTGGCCGGCGAGGGCGCTGAGCTCGATGTCCTTGGCGATCGGCTTGCCGCGCGAGTGGACCTTGAGGATCTTCTCGCGGCCCTTGCGGTCGGGGCGGTCGACCATGATCTGGCGGTCGAAGCGGCCGGGACGCAGCAGCGCCGGGTCGAGGATGTCCGGGCGGTTGGTGGCGGCGATGAGGATGATGTTGTCCTTCATCTCGAAGCCGTCCATCTCGACGAGCAGCTGGTT
>JAVHXX010000474.1 GCA_031119595.1 Patulibacter sp.
TTCGTGACGCCGGGACCGGCGGTGAGAGCGGCGACGCCCGGGGTGCGGGTGACCTTCGCCCAGCCCTCGGCCGCGAACGCCGCGGTCTGCTCGTGGCGGACGTCGACGAGGGCCATCTCCTCGCTCTTCAATCCGTCGTAGAGCGAGAACAGGTGACCGCCCGAGAGCGTGAACACGGTGCTCACGCCGTGGGCCTTCAGACGGGCGGCCGCGAGGCGACCTCCATGCTGGATGTTTGACATCAAAACTCCGCGGACGGGGGAAGGTGTCCCCAATTTGGGGGACACGAGTAGAACGTTTGGCCTGGAAAGCGTCGTTTGACCACCAAACGTCGTGTCACTGTGAGCTTGGCACGTTATGGTTGCTCGAAGTTCGTGCGAGACCTACCAAGGTGGCCTCGCCGTTCATTGCCAAACGCTCTTGGGGAGGAGCTACGGTGACCGCGCTCAGCAGTAAAAGACATCCGTACAACCAGTGGAGTCCAGACGCACGCGCTTTGGACCGCGTCGGCGACAAGTGGACGCTGCTGATCATCCGAGATCTCGCCGACGGCCCGCGCCGCTTCGTCGACCTGCAGCGCACGCTGCCGGGCATCTCGACCGAGCAGCTGCGATCTCGACTCAACCGGATGGTCGACGACGAGCTGCTCACGCGCAGCCGCTACCGCGAGGTGCCGCCGCGCGTCGACTACGAGCTCACGGAGGAGGCCCGCGCCCTGCTGCCGGCCATCGCCGCCATCGCACGGTGGGGCTACCAGCACGCCTGGGGCGACGTCCTCGCGGGTGAGCACGTCGACATCGGCGCGATCCTTCGCGCCACCGTCGGCGGCATCGTCTCCGAGCGCACCGGCGACATCGACTGCGTGATCCTGGACGACGTCCACGGGGAAGCCCGCTGGCGCATCGCCCTCTCGGACGGCCAGGGCCGTCTGATCCGCGACTTCGACCACGAGCCGGCCAGCGCGCTGATCGGCAACGAGGCCGCCTGGCGGGCCGCACTGGGACCGGATGCCAACCGCTCCGCCCTGCAGATCGCCGGCGACCGCGACATGGCGCTCGAGGTCCTCGAGCAGGTTTCGGTCGGTGGGCCCGTGCAATCGCCCACCACGACGGGCTGATCCGAGCCCCTCGCACCACCCGCGCGCAACTTTCGCGCGCGGGCGGTGCTGAAGCAGGCGTGCGCCGCGCATATGTCCTGTTCCTCCTGCTGATCGCAGGCGCGTCGCTGGCGTACGTGCTTTCGCCCGTGCGCAGCGCCTCTGCGGCCGTGAGCCCGGTGCGGTTCGGCATCGGTGACCAGCACACGGCGATGTTCGACGACCCACGCTGGCAGGCGCTGGGCCTGCGGATCACGCGCTACAACGTCCCGTGGGACGCACCCGAGGATCCGGTGGCGCTCGCCGTCGCACGCGACTTCGTCGAGGCCGCCCGCGACCACGACGTCCAGGTCCTGCTCCAGATCACGGGCCGGACCTATGACGACGAACGCGAGCCGCTGCCGAGCCGAGCCGCGTACGGCCGCAACCTCAAGAAGCTGATCGCGATCTTCCGACCGCTGGGCGTCACCACGTGGGGTGTCTGGAACGAGGCCAACCACCCGACCGAGGCGACGTTCGGTCGCCCGGACCGCGCCGCGCAGTTCTTCCTCGAGATGCACGCCGACTGCACCGGCTGCACGATCAACGCGCTCGACCTGCTCACCCAGGGCACGCCGCGGTCAAAGGGCGTGGCCAGCTACCGCGGATACACGCAGCGGTTCTTCGCGGCGCTCGGCAAGAAGGCGTCGCTCGTGAAGATCATCGGGATCCACAACTACGGCGAGCTGCTCACGACCGGCGGTGCGGGCATCTCCCGCGACCTGACCACGTACGCGCGCCGCTGGAACAAGCGCCTGCGCTTCTGGATCACCGAGAGCGGCGGCATCGCCTCGAACCGCTCCCGCACGTGCGACGAGGAGCGTCAGCGGGTCGGTGAGGTGCGGATGTTCAGCCACGCCGCCGCGCTCGCGAAGAACGGCGTCGACCGCCTCTACGCCTACAACTGGACCGCCGACGACTGCGGGTACCTCTTCGACTCCGGACTGATCCGCGCCGACGGCACCGCGCGCCCGGCCCTCAAGGCCGTCCAGACCGGCGCCAGGAACTTCTCCCGGTGACCGGCACGGCCCGGCGCCGCGGACACATCTCCTGCGACGCACCGCAACTTCGGGCCGTAGCCTGGGTTCTAGGGGTATCGGCGTCGCGCCGCCGCCCCGCACCGGGGCCGCCCGCCCCGCCCCACGGCATTCGATGAGCACTCCCGACACCACCCTCTCCGCCCCCACCGCCCGCGGCGGGCGCGCGTCCTCCGCCCTGCTGAAGCTGCAGGCCGACGAGCGCCTCGTCGCCCACGTGCGCCGTGGCAACGAGGCCGCGTTCGAGGTCCTGGTCGCCCGCTACCACACGCGTCTGCTCGCCTTCTGCCGCCACATGCTCGGCCAGGGCGCCCGCCGTGACGCCGAAGACGTCCTCCAGGAGGTCTTCACGTCCGCGTACCGGGCGATGCTCGGCGACACCCGCCCGATCAACGTGCGCCCGTGGCTCTACCGCATCGCGCGCAACCGCTGCCTGAACCACCTCCGTCGCGATCCGATGCCGAGCATCGAGGGCATGGAGCTGACCGTCGTCGACGAGCGCATCGGCACCGCCGAGACGGTCCACCAGCGCGCCGAGGTCCGTCAGCTGCTTGCCGACATCCAGGCACTTCCGGAGACGCAGCGCACTGCCATCCTGCTCCGCGAGATCGACGATCTCTCCTACGAGCAGATCGCGATGGCGATGGACAACACCGTCGCCGCGGTCAAGTCGCTCCTGGTCCGTGCACGGGTCGGCCTGGCGGAGGCCGCCGAGTCGCGTCGCCTCTCATGCGACGAGGTCCGGTTCGAGCTCGGCCAGCAGGCCGAGGGCCTCGTCGACAAGCTCTCGCCGCCTTCGCGTCGCCACGTGAAGGAATGCAAGTCCTGCGCCGCCTTCCAGCAGGACCTCAAGGACACGAACAAGGCCCTCGCGATGCTCGCGCCGGCGTTCGGCCTGGTCGTGCTCTTCAAGTCGATCCTCGGCGGAGCCCACGCCGGCACCACCGGTGCGGCCGGCGGTGCGGCGGCCACGGGTGCCGCGGCGGCCGGCGGCAGCGGCCTCGTCTCGATCGGCGGCGTCCTGTCCGCGAAGACGATGACCGGTCTCGCGGCCGCCGTCGCCGTCACGGGTGCAGCCGTCGAGGTCAAGCACGTGGCTGCTCCGCCTGCCAAGGCACCGTCCGTCGCCCAGCAGTCCTCGGCGAAGAAGAGCGTCCGCACGATCGCGCGGGTCCCCGTGAGCGGTGGTGTCTCGCCCGACGCCGTCGCGGCGACCACCGGCGTCGCGACCACCACGCCGAGCGCCGCCGCAGCCTCTGCCACGACGCCGAAGGACGACGACAAGAAGAAGGACGAGGTCGCGAAGACCACGCCCGATCCGACGACGGTCGTCACGACCCCCGTCGACGTGCCGATCTCGACGACGCCTGGCACGTCGACCACGCCGACGATCGAGACCCGTACCGACGCCACCGATCTTCCGGACGTCGAGAACCGCACCGACAGCACTCGGGTGCATCCGCCGGTGCGGCTCCCGGTGCCGCTCTGGTTGGTCGCCGGCGCGACGACCGTGACC
>JAVHXX010000475.1 GCA_031119595.1 Patulibacter sp.
TCGAGGGCCCGGACCGAGGCGGCGATGAGGTCGGGCGTCACGAGCGGCCGGGCCGCATCGTGGACGAGCACGGGATCTCCGCCGCTCGCAGCGAGCGCCGCCCGCACCGAGTGCGAGCGCTCCCGCCCGCCTGGCACGCCGGTGGTGCCCTCGGGCAGCACGAAGTCACCCGGCAGGGCGTCGCCCGGCGGCAGCGCGATCACGATGTCCGTGACCCCGGCCGCGCGGAACGCGTCGACCGACCACTCGAGCATCGAGCGGCCGGCGACGGGGACGAGCGCCTTCGGGAGCGGACTCCCCAGGCGCTCGCCCTTGCCGGCGGCGACGAGCAGGGCGCTCGCTGCCGCCAGGCGCGTGCTCAGGAGGCGACGGCCGTCTGGCCGTGCGCGGCCAGGAGGAGGTCGTCGAGGTGTGCCTCGGCCTCTTCCTCGTTCTTGTCGAGCGCGTACATCAGCTCCGACGCGAGGATCTTCTTCGCGCGGGTGTACATCTGCTTCTCGCCGGTGGAGAGGCCCTTGTCGTGCTCACGGAACGCGAGGTTGCGAACGACTTCCGACAGCTCGTAGATGTCGCCCGTCTTCATCTTGTCGCGGTTGTGCTTGAACCGGCGGTTCCAGTTCTTCGGCATCTCCGAGGTCTCGGCCTCGAGGACGGCGAGCACCTTGAGGACGGTCTCCTCATCGATGACGCGGCGAAGGCCGACTTCGGCAGCCTTCTCGACGGGGACCATGACGGTCATGTCGTTGTGGAGGATCTTGATGGTGAGGTACTCGCGCTCCTCACCGAGGATCGTGCGCATCTCCTTGCCAGCGATCTGCCCTGCACCGTGGTGCGGGTAGACGACGCTGTCACCAAGCTCGAAGTCGATGTGCTCGAGAACGATCTGGATGTCGTCCAGTTCGTCGATGTCGATGTCGGTCTCGTCGCTAATGATGAGCTCCTTGGTCAGCGTCCGTGAGGACGGCGCGGTCAGTCATGCAGGTACCGGTCAACGAAGTTGACCTCCTGCAGGCGCCGGAGACCCTCGCGGATCTCCTTCGCCCGGGTGGCGTCGACTCCGTCGACCTGCTCGAGGTCGAGATCATCGGATGCCACCAGTCCCTCAAGCCCGTCGAACGTGCGCACGAGGTGCGCCACGGCGAGCTTGGGGAGTCGGGGGATTCTTCCGAGCGCGCGGTAGCCACGAGGGCGGACGCGCTCATCAAGGGTGTTGACCTTGCGGTCGAAGCCGAGGAGCTCCGCGAGCTGCCCGAAGTCGAGCAGCTCCTGGTGCGGCAGGCGCGAGAGCGCGTCGAGCGCGCCCGCGAGGGCCTCGTCGGAGGCGTCGAGCAGGTAGTCCTGCAGGAGCGCGGTCTTGTCGCCGGCGACGCCGAGCATGGTCTCCTCGAGCTGCATCTCGATGAGGCGGCTCTCGCGGCCCAGTTCGACGATGAAGCGCTCGATCTCGACGGCCATGCGCGCGACGAGCTCGTAGCGCTGGAGGGCGGTGAGGACGTCGTGCAGGAGCACGCGACCACCGAACTCGAGCGCCATGAGGCGCGTGGCGATCTGGTCGAGGCGAAGGCGGTACTTGTCGAGCGTGGCGAGGGCCTGGTTGGCCTTCGCGAGCACGACGGTGATGTCCTCGAGGATGTACTTGGAGCCGTCGACGTAGAGCGAGACGACGTCGCGGCGGGCGGAGATCGCGATCACCAGCGCGGACGTCTGCTTGCTGACGCGCTCCGCGGTGCGGTGGCGCGTGCCGGTCTCCAGCGAGAGGATCGTGGGATCCGGCATCAGCTGGGTGTTGACCATCGTGATCTTGGTCGCGGTGGCGTTCAGGACGATGGCACCGTCCATCTTGGCCACCTGGTAGACCATCGCCGGCGAGTAGTCGAGATCGAGCTTGATCCCGCCGGAGAACATGAAGCTCACCTCGTCGGGGTCGGCGACGATCACCAGACCACCCGTGCGAGCGTGAACGATGTTGTCGATCCCCTCGCGGAGCGCGGTGCCCGGAGCGACCATCTCAAGGGCCCGGAGGAGGCGGGGCTCCTGCCCGTCAGGGTCGATAAATTCGTCCTGACGCCCCGACAACACCTACCTATTGTACCGAGAAATCAGGCGTTTTTCCAGTAGGCGACACGCTGCGTAGCGACCTGCACCGTAGCGGCCCGAGTCCCCGCGGAGATCGCCCTACCATCTCGGACGGACGGGGCCGCTGTCCAGGGCTGATTCGCGCCAGCCCGCATACCCCGCGGTAGGGGCCGGAGCGGAGCCGCCGCTCCGCACTCCTGGCCACCCTGGTACCCGTGCCCGGTCAGCGCACGTTCGGGACCTCTTGCGTGGTGCCGTA
The DNA here is from genome assembly GCA_031119595.1 of Patulibacter sp. Classification (GTDB taxonomy): domain Bacteria; phylum Actinomycetota; class Thermoleophilia; order Solirubrobacterales; family Solirubrobacteraceae; genus JAGIBJ01. Next base: position 2,336 of record JAVHXX010000475.1, read on the forward strand.
GGCCAGGCACGAAGCATCGGCCGTGCCGCGACCGTCCTGACGGACCACACCGTCGAAGACGACATCGTGGCCCTGCTGCTGGAGGATGAAGTGGAAGGTCGTCGAGCCGCCGATGTTGACCTGCGCGGTCGTGTTCGGCTGGACCAGCCCGACGTACGGTTCGCCGTTGCCGACGGTGCGAGCGATGTCGACGGGGACCGCGGTGGTGTTCGCGAACACGAGGCGCGTCACGGGGTCCTCGACCCCGGCCTTCGCGTTCTGGTCCGCGCAGGTGACGCTCAGGGTGCCGAGCGAGGTCGAGGCGATCGGCGTGAGGACGTCACCGGCGTTGTCGGGGACGGGGACGTAGTGCCCGAACGCGTCCGCGTCGCCCTGCATCACGCCGCCGAGGAACTTCGCCGGGATCTGGCCCTTGAGCGGTCCGGAGCCGGCCGTGGCCACGAGCTTGCCCGCGGCATTGCTCGTGGAGGTCTGCGAGGAGACGGCGTCGCGGCCGTCGACCTTCCCGGCGTTGGCGACGTAGCTGGCGGCGGCGAAGGCGCTGCCGGTCGAGGCCATGCCGAGCGCGAGCAGGGCGACGCCCATGGCAGGACTGGGGGCTTTGATCTTCATGACGGACCTCCGGGTGGGAGCGTGGGTTGGAACTCCCCGTTAGAACCCCCACGCTCGCCCGGAAGGCCGCGTGGGCAGTCGTCAGACCACGGGCGCACCCGGTCACCGGCCGGCCGAACGCATCGCAACCGCGGACGACCGTCTGGACGAGACGGGCTCGAATCCCGGCCGGCGTGAGGGGCGGTCTGCGCCTCGACGGGGTGCAGCTGCGTCCCGGAATCGCGTTCTGAAACCCCGTCTGCCGCGCCCATAGCTTGGCCGAACGATGATCCAAAAACTCCTGCCCGGGGCGGCCATCGCCGCCGCTGCGCTCGCCCTCCCAGGCACCGCGCTCGCCGCCACCGCACCCACCAGATACATCGGGTTCGCGACCTCTGGCCTCCAGAACACGCGGGGCTCGAGCGCCGTCGCCATCGCAGCCGACGGCCACGAGGTCCTGCTCAACACCGACACGAACGCGGCAGGCGCCAAGGGCGCCGCGATCCACGACCTGGTCAGCGGCACCACGACGGCGTTGCCGATCCCGTCCTACGCCTCGATCGCGAGCAACGACCTGCAGCGGATCCTGTTCTACACGACCGCGCGCCTCGACCCCGCCGACACGAACGACGGATACGACGCCTACGTGTACGACCGGGCCACCGACCGCACGACGTACGTGTCGCGCCCGCCGTCCGGGAATGCGCCGTGGTCGTCGGGCACGGGGCTCCCGGAACTCGATCTCGCCCGCGACGGTC
>JAVHXX010000476.1 GCA_031119595.1 Patulibacter sp.
TCGACGACCTCGCCGGAGCCAGGACCGACGCGGCGCTGGCGGGCCGCGACGACGCCTTCGTGCTCTCGTTCGTCGCAGCGGCCGGCACGACCCTGGCGTCGTCCGTGACGGCCCTGCACCACCCGGACCTCGGTGCGCTCAGCCTGTTCCTGTCGCCGGTCGACCTCGCGGACGCGCGTCGCTACGAAGCCGTGATCGACCGGACCGTCCCGCTCGCGAGCGCCTTCGAGGATGCGCCGACCCCCGAAACGGCCGCCGCGATCGCCGTGGCCACCTCCAGCGACCCGGACGCCGCCTCGAAGGTCGCGTCGCGCGCGTCACTGCCGGCCGTGGCCCGTCTGACCGCCCAGCGCCTGCGCGTGACGGCCTCGGCGAAGCGCACCGGCACGCACGTCACCGCGGGGCTGCACTTCCCCTCGACCGGGATCAAGGCCGTCGAGGTACGCCTCGTGGCCCGCGGCCGGACGTACGCCACGGGCACCGCCGTCGTGCGGCAGCACCGTGCACAGGTCGCGCTGAAGGCCAGGCATGCGGTCGCCCGGGGCAAGTACGACCTCGTGATCACCGCGACGAAGCGGGACCGCACGTCGCAGACCGTCGCCCGGACCGTCACCATCCGGTAGATGACGGACGAGATCACCGCGGACACCTTCACCGCGCTCGAGGGCTCGACCCTCACCGTCCGCGTGGGCATCGACGACACCCCGACCGACGTCGCCCTCACCGTCGACGGGGTCGAGGTCGGAGAGGCACCGGGGCCCGGGTTCCGGGCGCCGTTCACCGTCGCCCTCCGGGGCGCCCCCGACGCGCCGGTCCTGCCGCAGGACGTCCACCAGGTCCACCACCCCACCGCCGGCACGCTCGACCTCTTCCTCGTGCCGCACGGTCCGTCGCCGGATGGCGGGATCGCCTACTCGATCACCTTCGGCTGAGGGCCACCCGGCGACCAGCGCATGAGCGTCGCCGTCTCGTCGCCGCCGACGGCCTCGAAGCCCAGTCGCGTGTAGAGCGCGGCCGCCGGGTTCCACGGCAGCACCGACAGCTCGACGCCGTGCCCGCCACCACCGGCGTCCTCGACCAGCCCCTCGCGCACCGCGCGCCCGAGCCCGGCGCCGCGCGCCGCCGGCAGCACCGCGATGTCGACGAGGTGCCACGGCTCGGCGGTGCGGTCCACGAGCAGCGCACCGACATCCTCACCGTCGACGACGATGGCGTGGTGGTCGGCGCCGGGCCATCGCACCGCGCGGTCGGCCTGGTGCGCGGCGTACTGCTGGCCCAGGAACTGCTCGCGGAGCCCGGGGAGGTCCGGGAGCGCCGACAGCTCGAGCTCCCGGGTGCAGGCGAACACCGCCTCCAGGAGGTCGTCGTCGGCTGGCCGCTGCACCGCTCGCAGCGCGGGGTCCATCAGCCGCGCGGCGGGAACACGCCCTGCAGGGCGATGCAGAAGTTCAGCGTCTGGTACGGCTGGAGGTTGTTGTGGGGCAGTCCGCCACCGGCCGGCGCGATCATCGCGGTGTTCATGGTGACCCGCGAGCCGGCGTTCGCCGGGGCGTAGGCGCTGCCGCCGTTCGCGCGGGCCAGACTGGTCACCGCGGACGGCGTCTTCAGCACGCCCGTGTCCGAGCCGGCGGCCTGGAGCGTGTGCGTGTGGTTCGGGATCTCGGTCTGGAGCAGGCCGACCGTGTCGGTGCCGCTCGCCTCGCCGAGGTCGTGGAGCGAGAGGCCGGGTCCCTGCCCCGGGTGCATCGGCACCTGGCCCTGGAGGTCGGGAAGCGCGAAGGTCGACTTGCCGTCACCGCCGTACGTGGTGCCGAGCAGCGAGAACAGGGCCGTGTTCTGCGAGAGCGGCAGCAGCTGCCCGTTGCACAGCGCCCAGCCCTTCGGTGCGAAGTTGCAGGCGAAGATGCGGATCTCGGCGACGAACGGGGAGGACATACGACCGGTTCAGCTCTGGGTCGGATAGATGCCGAACAGCGAGATGATGAAGTTCAGGCAGAGGTACGGCTGGAGGTTCTCGTGCGGCTGGCTCCCACCCGTGGGCGTCACGATGTCGGCGGCCATCGGCGTCGACCCGGCCGTGGACTTGTAGAGCGAGATCGACGGTGAGGCGGCGAGCAGGGCTCCGGTCGGTGCGTTCGTCGTGCCGGCGGCGCCCGAGGCGATCACCGAGTGCGTGTGCGCGGGGATCTGCGTCTGGTTGAGGGTCACCGTCTCCACGCCCGCGGCCTGACCGAGCGTGTACCCGTTGCCTTGGTGCAGCGGCAGGCGTCCACGGAGGTCGGGGAGCGCGAACGTCTCCTGACCGTCGCCACCGTAGGTGGTGCCGATGAGGTTGTAGAGGGTGTCGTTCTCGGAGATCGGCAGGAGTTGCCCCTCGCAGAACGACCAGCCGGCCGGAGCGAAGTTCCCCGCGAAGATGCGGATCTCGCCAATGTAGGGATCGGCCACGGCGCTAGTTCTGACTCGGGAACACGCCCTGCAGGGCGATGCAGAAGTTCAGGGTGAGGTAGGGCTGCATGTTCGTGTGCGACTGCGACCCCCCGTAGTTGCTGAGGCTCGTCGGACGCAAGGCGACCGCCTGCGTGGGCGACGCGTTCGCGGCGTCGCCGTAGACGTTCAGGGCGGTCGTCGGGATGGCGTTCGACGGGAGCACCGTCGCGGCCGAGTTGTTCGTGGTCGCCGAGGCGAGGTGGACGTGCGTCGGCAGTTCGCCGAGCGACAGGGTGTGCGACTCCTCGCCGGCGCGTTCGCCGATGCCGTGGCCGTTGCCCATATGCATCGGGACGCGACCGCGCAGATCGGGCAGGCCGAAGGTCGTCTGGCCGTTGCCGCCGTAGGCGGTACCGAGCAACGAGAACAGCGCCTGGTTCTGGTTGATCGGGAGCAACTGCCCGTTGCAGAACGCCCAGCCCCTCGGCGGGTAGTTCCACGAAATCAGGCGGATCTCGCTCATGTACGGGGTCCCCATCGGTGTGCCGAGCGTAGCGCCTCCGTGACGCCCGACGGACGCGCGGTGGACGTCTTGCGAGGAGGTCGCCGCGGAGCGCGTTCAGGCGATCGCGCCGGCACGCACGGCGGCGCGATCGGCGAGCGCTTCCGCCAGCCACAGGTCGTGCATCCACGACCGCGCGGACTCCTCGTCACGCCGCAGCGCGACGCCCGAGGGACCACCCTCCACGCACACTCCGTCCCACCGGGTCGTCGGCGCGAGATCGGTGAGCCACTCGGCGATCCAGGGGTCGACGTCACCGGCGTCGTGCCAGGCCTGCCCACACGCGTGGACCGCGAAGGGCTCGACCGGCTGGGAGACGGTGATGAGGCTGCTCGACTCGTTGAGCTGGATGACGACGTCGCGGCCGTGGCGGCGCCCCGCCATCAGGCTGCGGCCACGCGCGGCGGCGTCGCGGCTGATCGCGCGGATCCGAGCCTCCGCATGGACGACCTCGATGAGGTCGAGGCCGAGCAGGCGGATCGTCTCGCGGGCCTCCCACGCGGCCTCCTGGTCGGCGGTGAGGAGGCGTGGGCGCGGCTCCTCGGGCCAGCGCGGGAGCTCATCGTCGTGGAGCGCGAGCGCGGCGGCGACGGCGGCCAGCGAGGCGGTGCCGGCATCGGCGACCGGGGCGCCGGGCTCCTGCGCGATCACGGCCCGCAGATGGGAGTGGACCGTCCGGGCGGTACGGCTA
>JAVHXX010000017.1 GCA_031119595.1 Patulibacter sp.
TTCGACCGGTGCCACGGGCACCACGGGCTCGACCGGCAGCACCGGCGCGACGGGGTCGACCGGGACCACGGGCACCACGGGCGCCGGGGCCACCGGCCCGACGGGTGCGACCGGGGCGACGGGCGCCGCGGGCGGCAGCCTCGCGTACGCGTCGGGGCAGAGCTACGCAAACACGTCGCTCCAGTCGGTCACCGGCACCGATGCCATCCCGATCAACGTGTCCGACAACCATGTCGAGTCGGGGATCGCGTTCGACGGCACGGACACCTTCACGATCGGGACGACGGGCCAGTACCACGTCACCTACTTCATGTGGCTCAACGGGCAGGACAACACGTCGGCGGGCGGCACGGTGGTCGTGAACGGGACCCGGAACATCCCGCTCACCACGGCGTTCAACAACGGGGACTACCACCCGGTCGGCGATGCGATCGTGACGCTCTTCGCCGGCGACACGGTGACGCTCGCCTTCGACTCGCCGAACGGCGCCACGAACCGGATCCAGGTGAGCGGCCAGCCGAACACCGCGACGGCGTCGATCTCGATCGTGCAGGTCGGCTGACGCCCCACGCACGCGGCGCCGGGGGTCCACCCGGCGCCGCCACGGACGGCCCTGCCCGCCCCTCGGGCGGGCAGCCCACACCGCCCGCCGACTAGCATCGCGCGCCATGCACGCGATCCAGCAGACCCGGTTTGGCGGCCCCGAGGTGCTCGAGCTCGTCGAGCTCCCGGACCTCGTCGCGGGCCCCGGTGAGGTCATCGTCGACGTCACCCTCGCCGGCCTCAACTTCGCCGACACGCACACCCGCGAGAACAAGTACGTCCACCAGGACGACCTCCCGCTGATCCCGGGTGCCGAGGTGGCCGGGGTGCGCCGCGACACCGGCGAGCGCGTCGTCGCGCTCTGCCAGCGCGGTGGGTACGCGTCGCAGGTCTCCGTCGAGGAGACGCGCCTCGCGCCCATCCCCGACGACCTCTCCGACGCCGAGGCCCTCGCCCTCCAGATCCAGGGACTCACCGCCTGGCACCTGCACCGCACGGCGGGTCGCGTCGCGCCGGGCGAGACGGTCGTGATCCACAGCGGTGCGGGCGGCGTCGGTTCGCTCGCCGTGCAGCTCGCCCGCCCGCTCGCCCAGGCGGGCCGCGTGATCGCGACGGCCTCGAGCCCCGAGCGCCAGGAGGCCGCTCGCGGCTTCGGCGCCGACGTCGTCATCTCCGGCACGCCCGACGACCTCACCGCTCGCCTCATCGAGGCGAACGAGGGTCGCGAGGTCGATGTCGTCTTCGACATGGCCGGCGGCGAGGTCTTCGACCAGTCGTTGCGGTCGCTCGCGCCGTTCGGGCGGATCGTGGTCTGCGGCATCTCGACGAAGCAGGCCAACGAGGTCCGAACGGGCCACCTCCTGAAGTACTCCCGCAGCGTGGTCGGATTCTGGCTCTTCCACTGCCTCAAGGACCCCGAGCGGCTGCTCCGGGCGCCCCTCGTCGACCTCTTCGACCGGGCTGCCCGTGGCGAGGTCAAGCCGGTGATCGGCGGCACGTGGCCGCTCGAGCAGGCCGCCGAGGCGCAGCAGGCGCTGTCGTCGCGCACGACCACCGGCAAGCTCCTCCTCGACGTCCGCAGCTGACCGGCGCGCCCTCGCGGGTGCCCGCGGGCGCGCGTAGCCACGGACGATCCCGGCGGCACACGGGTAAACTCCCCGTGTAGTGACCGATTTCGCTGACCTGGGCCTTTCCGAGCCGCTCCTGCGGGCACTCCAGGACCTCGGATACGAACGCCCCTCGCCGATCCAGGCCCAGGCGATCCCGGCGCTGCTCAGCGGCCGCGACATGATCGGCCAGGCGCAGACCGGCTCCGGCAAGACCGCCGCGTTCGGCCTGCCGCTGCTCGAGGCGATCGACCCGGAGGACAAGAACGTCCAGGCGCTCGTCCTCACCCCGACCCGCGAGCTCTGCATCCAGGTCACGCAGGCCCTGCGTGCCTACGGCCAGCGCAAGGGCGTCGAGGTCGTCGCCACCTTCGGCGGTGCCCCGATCCGCACCCAGCAGGCGCAGCTCAAGGGCGCGCAGGTCGTCGTCGGCACGGTCGGCCGCGTCCTCGACCTCATCTCGCGCCACTCGCTGATCCTCCACGACTGCCGCTGGGTCGTCCTCGACGAGGCCGACGAGATGCTCGACCTCGGCTTCCTCGAAGACGTCGAGAAGATCCTCAAGCTCTGCCCGAACGGCCGCCAGACCGCCCTGTTCTCGGCGACGATGCCGCCGCCGATCGCCGCCCTCGCCGACAACTACCTCTACGACCCCGCGCTCGTGAAGGTCAAGTCCGACACCCTCACCGTCGAGCGGATCGACATGTTCCACGTGGTCGTGGGCAAGCGCGACAAGGCCGACAAGCTCGTCGAGGTCGTCAAGGCCGAGAAGCCCGAGCAGGCGATCGTCTTCTGCCGCACGAAGATCGGCTGCGAGCAGCTCTTCCGCAAGCTCCGCGACCAGGGCATGAACGTGAAGGCCCTCCACGGCGACATGTCGCAGGGCTCCCGCGACGGCGTGATGCTGAGCTTCAAGGCCGGCCGCGTCGCGATCCTCGTCGCCACCGACGTCGCCGCCCGCGGCCTCGACATCGACTCCGTCACGCACGTCATCAACTACGACGTCCCGACCTCTCCCGACGTCTACGTGCACCGCATCGGCCGCACGGGCCGCGCCGGCCGCCACGGCCGCGCGATCACCTTCATCGAGCCGAGCCAGATGGACTCGCTCGACGCGATCGAGCGCCACATCAACGACAAGGTCCCCGCCTGGGCGCCCGGCAAGGTCGGCGTGCGCTTCGGCGGCTCCCCGGACGACGCCGCCGCGACCGAGTCGACCGACGCTGCCGCCGACTCGGCGGACGCGAAGGACGGCGCCGAGGACGCGCCCAAGCCGCGCCGCACGCGTGCCCGCCGGACCGCCAAGTCCGATGACGAGGCGACCGAGGCGACCGCCACCGACGAGGCCCCGTCGACCGACGACAAGGCTGCGGGCGACACGCCCGCCGAGGACGACGCGGAGGCCAAGCCGAAGCCGCGCACGCGCAGCCGCCGCAAGGTCGTCGACGCCGATCCGGGCGACGCGCCCGAGGCCGACGCGACGCCCGCCGCCGACGAGAAGGCTGCCGACGACAAGGCGCCTGCTGCCACGAACGGCGCCTCCGCCGACGGCGGCTCGTCGGACGACGCCGACACCGACGAGGACGACGACCGCCCCGCGCGCACGCGCCGGCGTCGCTCCCGCAAGCCGGGGCTCTCGCGTGGCGAGGGGCCGCTCACGTCGGTGGTCGCCCAGCTCGGTCTCGAGGACGGCGTCTCCGTCGCCGACGTGGTCCGCGCGATCACCGATGCGGCGGCGGTCGACGGCGAGGTCGTCCAGGACGTCCGCGTACGCACCCGGTTCACGCTGCTGAAGGTGCCGACCTCCGAGCTGGAGACGGTGCTCGGCAGCGATCCGGCGATCGGCGGCCGCGCGCTCGAGCTCACCACGCTCGGCTAGCGCCGCCGCTCCGGATGCAACCAGGGCGCCCAGCGGGGCTGCTGCCCCGCGCACGCCGTTAGATTGGTTCCCATGACCGCTCCTTCCGAGGAAGAGTCGAAGCCGCACGCGCGGCACTGTCCGGACTGCGGCATGGCCGTGGCCCCCGGGCAGCGCCGCTGCACGAACTGCGGTGCCTCCGTCGACACCCACAAGCGTCTGCCCCGGCGGACGCCGCTGGTCGCAGCCCTCGCGGTCGCGGTCGTCTCCGGCGGGGTCGTCGTCGTCGCGCAGGCCGCGGTCACGGAGAAGTCGAGCATCGACGCCTCCGCTCCGGCCGATGTCGCCTCGGCCCCGGTCACCGTCGTCGGCACGTCGCTGCCGCCCGCCAAGAAGCCGACGAGCACCGCCCCGGCGACGAGCACCCCGGACGTGAACGTGCCCGCGGGCAGTACCCCGGACATCACGATCCCGTCGTCTCCGACCGACCTGCTCAAGGCTGCCGAGAGGGCCCGCAAGGCTGCCGAGAAGGCCGCCAAGGATGCGGCGAAGAAGGCCAAGGAGACGGGCGACGGTGAGAACCTCCCCGAGGACACCACCCCGACGTCGCCGGATCTCCAGGACCCGAAGCACATCAAGGTCGTCCACACGGAGAACTACAGCCCGGAGCAGCGCGCCGGCGCGGAGTTCGGCAAGCCGAAGGCGGCCGTCGACAAGCGCAACCGCACCGTCTGGGACGTCAACATCCCCGCCGACGGGCAGCCGTTCAATGTGGGCATCGTGCTCGACCTCGGCGAGGTCAAGCACGTGTCGTCGCTGAAGATCCGTACGCCCACCCCCGGGTTCGGCGCCGTGATCTACCGTTCCGACGCCGACGAGATCCCCGAGAAGATCGACGACCGCTGGACCCGTGCCGCGAAGATCGACTCCGTGAGCGACGATCTCACGGTCCCGATCACCAAGGGCGACCCCGAATGGGCGCGGTACATCCTCGTCTACCTCACCACTCCCATCGCGGCCGACAACACGCGCGCCGCCATCAGCGACCTGGAGGTCCTTCCCTGATGTCCACTGCCACCTTCAAGACCAACGCCGGCGACATCGAGATCGAGTTCTTCGACGCCGACGCCCCGAAGACCGTCGAGAACTTCCGCAAGCTCGCGGGCGAGGGCTTCTACGACGGCCTGATCTTCCACCGCGTCATCCCCGACTTCATGATCCAGGGCGGCTGCCCGCAGGGCACCGGCACCGGCGGCCCGGGTTACACCTTCGAGGACGAGTTCAACGACCACAAGGTCGTCCGTGGCGCGCTCGCCATGGCGAACGCCGGCCCGAACACGAACGGCTCGCAGTTCTTCATCGTCACCACGCCCGCCGCGGCCTGGCTCGACGGCAAGCACACGGTCTTCGGCCAGGTCACCAGCGGCTACGACGTCGTCGAGAAGATCGAGGGCACCCCGACCGACGGCCGCGACCGCCCGCAGGACCCGCAGGTCATCGAGAAGATCGAGCTCGGCGAGTAATCCACTTGCCGACGTTCTCCGCCCGGGTCGCGCTCCGATGAGCGATCCGGGCACCCCGGCCCCGGACGCCGCGAAGGATCCCGAGGCCGCCAAGGCGGCCCGGGCCGCCGCCACCGAGGCCCGCCGCCGGGCCGCGGTCGCCGAGGCCACGTTTTTCGACGACCCCGCCGCGTTCCGCGACTGGCTCGAGGAGCACGCCGAGCGCTCGAAGGGCCTCTGGATCCGCTTCGCGAAGGTCGGGTCCGGGATCGAGGGCGGCACCTACGCCCAGGCGCTCGACGAGGCCCTCTGCTTCGGCTGGATCGACGGCGCGAAGTTCAAGGACGACGACGAGCGCTTCTGGCTCCAGCGGTTCACGCCGCGTGGGCCGCGGAGCCTGTGGTCGCAGGTCAACCGCGAGCGGGTGAAGCAGCTCATCACCGACAAGCGCGTGGCGCCGCGCGGCCGTCGCGAGTACCAGCAGGCCCACGAGGACGGACGCCTCGAGGCGGCGTACGCACCCGCGAGCACCGCGACCGTCCCGGACGATCTCGCCGCTGCGCTCGCCGCCGTGCCGGCGGCGAAGGCGTTCTTCGAGGAGCTCGACAGCCGCAACCGCTACGCCGTCCTGCACCGCGTGCAGACCGCGAAGCTGCCGGAGACCCGCGCGCGCCGCATCGCGACCTTCGTCGAGATGCTCGCGGCAGGCGAGCAACTGCACCCGAGGCGGCCGAAGGCCCGCTGAGCGGAGAAGCAACGGGGATGGCCTCCGGAGTCCCCCGACTCCGGAGGCATCCCCTCGTCGCGAGGTTGAGACGCTCCGGCGGCGTCACCACCGCCTGTTTCTCGGAGGGCCCGCCCACGCGACGTCCGTATGTCCTGCGGGAGGCCGTGAGAACGCGACCTGCCGCCCGAGCTGGGGGACACCCGGTGGACAGGACTCCACTGTGTCGAACGCGACGCCCCGTGGCATCAGGGAAACCCCTTGCGCTCGAGGCTGGCTGGCGCGTGAGCGCAAGTGGTCGAGGGAGTTACGGAGCGCCGGGCGGCTGCGGCCTGGCTGCGCGCTGAGGCGCTGGTTGGCTACGCCGCGCGGCGCTGGGCGCGGCGGAGTCGGCGCGCGGCGGCGGCGCGGGCGAGGAGCACCTCGGTGGGGCGCGGCGGCGTCGCGGTGGAGTCGGTGCGCGTCTCGCCCGTCGCAGGGCGGGCGCTTCCGTGTTGATCGGTCCGTGCGGGCATGGGGTCCTCGAGAGGGTGGTCGGGGTCGGGGACAGCCTGGTCCCACCGGGGTTGGCCGCGCGGGGTCGAACTCCTGCTCAGGCCGCGCCGCGGGCAAGGTTCCACGCGCTGAGCGCGTGAAACCTTGCACGGGCGTCTCGCGGCCACCCGCCGCGCCGCGCGGGCAACGCCGCGTATGCAGGATTCGACGCGCTGTGCGCGTGAAACCTTGCACGGGCGCCTCGCGGCGCCGCTACGCGACCGCGCTCGTCCGCCGCTCTCGCACCAGCGACGCGGTGACCCCGACGCCGAGGATGATCGCCACGCCGGCGAGCGAGTAGGCCGGGCCGACCTTGCCGACGAGTTCGCTCGCGGCCATCTTCGCCGCGATGAAGAGCAGGAGGATCGCCAGGGCGGCCTTGAGGTAGTAGAGGCGCTGCACGAGCTCGGCGACGAGGAAGAACAGCGGCCGCAGACCGAGCAGCGCGAAGGCGTTCGCCGCGAACACCACGAACGTGTCGGTGGTGATCGCGAGGATGGCGGGCACCGAGTCGACGGCGAAGATGATGTCGACGACGGCGATCACGACGAGGGTCGCGCCCGCGGCGGTGAGCACACGCTTGCGACGGCCCTCGACCTGGATCGTCGTGAGGAGGCGGTCGCCGTGGTCGCCCTCGGCGACGTTCAGCCGGCGGCGCAGGCCGTCGACCATCTGCTCCTCACCGCCGTGGTCGTGGCGACCCTTCCAGAGCTTCAGACCGGTCCAGGCGAGGAGCAGCGCGAACGGGATCGACAGCCACGACGCGTGGTGCAGGGCCGTGGCGCCCACGAGGATGAACACGAGCCGCAGCACGAGCGCCGCGAGGATGCCGTAGGTGAGGAGCTTCGCGCGGAAGACCTCGGTGATCGCGAACGCGTTGAACACGATCAGGAACACGAAGACGTTGTCGAGCGAGAGGCTCTTCTCGACGAAGTAGCCGGCCAGGAACGAGCCCGCCTGCTCGGTGGTCCCGACGACGGCGAGCACGCCGGCGAAGGCGAGCGAGATGCCGATCCAGACGGCGCTCGTGATGGCGGCGGCGCGCGTCGACATCGTTCCGCCTCGCCCGCGCAGGACGGCCAGGTCGAGGACGAGCAGGACGGCGATGGCCAGGATCAGGCCGATCCAGGCACCGGTGGTGCTGTCGAGGAAAGCGGGCATGCGTGGAACGTCCTTCGCGGTGGTGATCGCGAAGGTTTCCCCAGCTCCGGATGGAGCCCCCGGGACCGGGCGGGCGATATGCGCCACACCGTGCTGACGGCCTTCAGGTGAGAGGTACTTCCCTTCTCCCGGAACGCTAGCGGTGCAGCATTCCGCCATGCGCCGGTTCTCTGGCGGCGCGGCGCCAGGATGCGTGGCGGGCGACACGAGCGCCGCGCGCGGGAGGGGAGCGGGATCACTCCGGAGTCCCCCGACCCCGGAGCCATCCCTCGACATTCGCCGCACGGAGACAGCGAAAGCTGAGGACAGCATCCCGAGTCGGGGGCCGCACGGCATCAGGGAAATCCCTTGACCTGACCAGGGACCCGGGACGGAGCGAAGCTACGTACCGATCTAATCTTCCAGAAGGATGACTGTCCTTCCCGCAGTGTCCGCGCTCCTGGGTCGGGAGGCGGCCACCGACCTCGTCCGCGAGCGCCTGCTCGAGGCGTCGCGCGGTCAGGGCTCGACCCTGCTCTTCGTCGGCGAACCGGGCAGCGGGAAGACGACCGTGCTCGCGGCGGCCCGCGAACTCGCGGACCACGCGGCGGTCCTGACCTGCCGCGGCGTCGAGTGGGAGGCCGAGCTCCCCTACAGCGGCCTGCACGAGCTCCTGGCGCCGCTCCTGGGCGACCTCGCGGCGCTTCCCGAGCCCCAGCGCGAAGCCCTCGAGGGCGCGCTCGGCCTGGCCCCCGCGCGCGACGACCTCCAGGGGCTCAACGTCTACGCCGGCGCGCTGAGCCTGATGATCGAGGCGACCCGCCGCCAGCCGGTGCTGGTCGTCGTCGACGACCTCCAGTGGATCGACAGCGCGACGATGCTCGTGCTGTCGTTCGTCGCCCGTCGCCTCGACGGCGAGACGCTCTCGCTGATCGCGGCGAGCCGGCCCGGCACGAGCCTCGCGGGGCTCGGCGCCGATCCGGTCGAACTCGGCCCGCTCGACGCAGACGCCGTCGCGGAGCTCGCGCGACGCCACCTCGGCCGTGCCCTCCCCGACGCTGCCGCGCTCGACCTCGCGACCGCCTCCGCGGGCAACCCGCTCGCCGTCGTCGAGACGGTCCGCCACTTCGGTGAACAGCTCCATCTGCGCGGCAGCCTCCTCGACGAGCCGCTGCCCGTCGGGGAGCTCATCGAACGTGGCTTCGACGACCGCCTCGCCGCGCTGCCGGCCTCCGCACGCGAGGCCCTCGACGTCGTCGCGGCGAGCATCACCTCGGACGTCGCCACGATCGACGCAGCCCTGGCCCAGCTCGACCTCTCGCCGCAGGCCCTCGTCGACGGTGAGGTCGGTGGGGCGCTCGAACTCGCCCGCGGACGGGTCGCGTTCGTGCATCCGCTGTTGCGCGCGCTCGTCCACCGACAGATGGGCCGCGACCGCCTGCGGGCCTGCCACGCCGCCCTCGCCGCCGTCACCGCCGACGACAGCCTCCGGGCGTGGCACGCCGCCAGCGCCACGATCTCGCCGGACGAGCCGATCGCCGCCGACCTCGAGTCCGCGGCGACCCGCTTCCTCGACCGCGGCGGACACGTCGGGGCGGCCCAGGCGCTGCACCGCGCCGCCGAGCTCTCGCCCGACCCGGACGTCCGCGCCCAGCGGCTGTCCCGCGCCGCCCGCGTGGCGCATCTCGCCGGCCGCGGCCAGTGGGCGTCGGACATGCTCGACGAGGCGGCGGTCGTCGCCGTCGACCCCAAGACCCGCGTCAACATCGAGTTCCAGCGCGCGATCGTCGACTCGCACCTCGTCGCCGGGCACGACGTCGGCAACCGCCTGCTGACCCTCGCGACCGAGGCGGTCGGCGTCGATGACGACCTCGCCGTCCACTGCCTCACCGTCGCCGCCACCGAGGGCATCGTGAGCGGTCACCCCGAGGTCACCACGGCCGCGTTCCGGCGGCTGGGCGGCATCGAGGTCAAGGAGGGGCTCGATCCGCTCGCGCTCGGCGAACTCCAGGCGAGCCGCGCGGTCGGGATCCTGCTCACCGGCGTGGGCGGCACCTACGACGAGGCCGTGGCGATGCTGCGCCAGACGGGCGAGGAGCGCCTCACCGTCGACGGAGGCCTCGGTGAGACGGGCGGCAACCACGAGCACGTCGCCGAGGCACTCGTGTGGATCGGCGACTTCGACCTCTCGCGGCGCCTCGCCACCTCCGTCCTGCGCACCGCCCGCGTCCGCGGCGACATGCTCGCGCTCGTCGGGGCGCTCTGGGTCGAGGGATACCTGCGGTTCCGCGAGGGCAGCTGGAACACCGCCGGGACCCCGCTCGCCGAGAACATCCGCATCACCGAACTCAGCGATCTCGTGTGGCAGCGCGCCGTCGCCGTCGCGGTGCTCGCGATGGTGCAGGGCTCCCGCGGCGACCGCTCCTTCGCCGACCAGGTCCCGCAGATCGAGGCCGACGCGGCCCGGTACGACTTCGGCTGCATCGTCTCCTACACGCGGAGCGCGATGGGCCTGCTCGAGCTCGGTGCGGGCCGCGGCGCCGAGGCGGCCGCGCACATGGAGATCGCCCGGGACTGGATGCAGCGGGCGGGCCAGCGCGAGCCGGGCATGATGCCGTGGCCGATCGACCTCGTCGATGCGTACCTCGTCGCCGGCGACCTGGGCCGCGCGTCGGTCGCGCTCGAGGAGCTGCGGGCGCAGAGCGAGATCTCGAATCTCGGCTGGCACGTCGCTGCCGTGGCCCGCTTCGACGGCCTGATGGCCGAGCGCGACTACGCCGAGCACTTCGAGCGCTCGCTCGCGCTCTACTCGACCATCGCGGCGCCGTTCGACGAGGCCCGCGCGCGCCTCGCCTACGGCCAGCGGCTGCGCCGCTCGCGCAAGCGGGTCGAGGCACGGGAGCAGCTCGGCGCGGCGCTCGACCTCTTCGACGCCCTCGGGGCGGATCCGTGGTCCCAGCAGGCGCGCCGCGAGATGGGGGCGAGCGCCCCGACCCTCCGCAGGGACGAGGCCTTCGATCCGTCGGCGCTCACGCCGCACGAGGAGCAGATCGCCGAGCTCGTGGTGGGCGGCGCCTCGAACAAGGAGGTCGCCGGCGCGATGTTCCTGAGCCCGAAGACGATCGAGACGCACCTCAGCCGCATCTACCGCAAGCTCGGGGTCGGATCGCGGACGCAGCTCGCCGCGCGCCTGCGCGACGAACTGGCCTGAGGCGCCGCGGGGCGCCGGCGCGGCGCCGCGCCGGCGCTACTTGAGCTTGACCAGGACCACGTCGCCGTGGACCGTGACGGTGTGCGTGGTGCTTGCGGCCTGCGTGTCGATCGGCGCCGCGGACGTGCCCGGGCGGTAGACCGTGGCGGTCATCGCGCTCGGGAGCGTGATGGTGGCGTCGGCGGTGGTGTTCGGGGCGGTGCCCTCGGGGATGTCGCGGCCGGACGAGACGCCGGTCCAGGAGACCTTCGACGGCGTGAACACCGACACGGGACGCCAGAGGGCGAGCACGTAGCTGCCGTCACCCTGGCGGAACAGCAGACGGCGGACGGTGTTCTGGTCGGCCGGGGCGACCGACAGGTCGAGCGATGCGGCGGTCGTCGACTTCGACGGGTCGCCGAGGACCGACATCAGGCGCTGGAGGTCGAGGTAGGCCGGCTTGACGCCGTAGTTCGCCTTCACGAGGCCGAAGCCGCTCTCGCGGTCGAAGGAGCACAGCAGCGACGGCGAGCAGCCGAGACCGGAGCGCGAGTCGAGGAGCTCGTAGATGTAGGTGCGGTCCCAGCCCTGGCCGGTCTGGGCCTTGAGGCGGGCGTTCTCGAGGAGATCGCGGAGGAGGTACGTGCCCTGGGCGACCTGCGACACACCCTCGGTGGTGTTGATCGCGGAGGTGTAGCCGGTCTCGGTCATCCAGATCGGCTTGCCGGGGGCGATCTCGTTCGAGCAGGCGAGCCAGTTCGGCTGGCCCTTCACGCACCCACCGTCGGGGTTGGAGATGGCGGCTTCGGGCGTGTTCCGGAAGAAGTAGGCGTGGGCGTTCACGGCGCCGATCGGGGACGAATCCCACGACGGGAAGACCGAGCTGCCCTTCCAGGCGGCGAGGGTGTTGGCGCCGGCGGCCGACGCGATCGACGGGTTGAGGAGCGTCTTGCCGGCGAGCTGCGGGTACTTCGTGGCGATCTGCTGCTGCACGTACGCCTGCTGGTCGGAGATCTTGCCGGCCCAGTCGGTGAGCTTCTTGAAGTCGACCTCGTTCGTGCCCTCGAGGCCGTCGATGGCGTTCACGTTCGCGGGGTCGGCGGCGAGCGCGAGCTCCTTGTCGATCTCGGCGTGGCCCGGGAGGGCCGTCAGCGACGGCTTCTCGGTGGAGTAGTAGGCGTCGAGCGACTTGATGCCGTTGTCGGCGTAGAGCTTGCGGGTGAGCGCGAGCGCCTTCGCGCAGTACGCGCTGCGGGTGGTCGGGCAGAGGTCGTTGCGGATGTGCTTCACGCCGAGCGCGGCGAGCAGCATCTGGACCTTCGCGGCGCCGGACGGCCCGTTGACCTGCGTCATCGCGCGGGAGAGGTCCGAGGCGTTGTAGTACGGCGTGCCCGGGTCGGCGAGGTGGACGTTGACGCCGATCGAGTCCGTGAACGAGTACGCCGGGTAGGCCACTTCGGCCTGCGCCACGGCGGGTGCGACCGCGAACAAGCTCAGGCAGACGAGCAGCGCGGCTCGGAGGTCTCGTCGGGACATTGAGGCCTTCAGGCAGATGGGGAACGCGACGGCGGCCGGAGAGAGGAACGGCGTCGTGGGGACGGCCTCCATGGTCGCACACCCCGTCGGATTGGTCCAATGAAGGACGACGAGGCGTAGCGGAACACCCGCTCTGGCCCTGTCTGCCTCGCAAACGGGCTCGTTGACGGTCCGTCAACGAGCATCGAGGCGGGCGGTTACGGCAGCGGCCGCGGCCGCTCGCCGTCGGCCTCCATGAGGCGCAGCGCGCGGACGGCCAGGTGCAGGCCGAGGAGGGTGTCCGGGTCGTCGAGCGGAGCCTCGAGCGTCTTCTCGATCCGCTCGAGGCGGCCGTAGAGCGACTGGCGTTCGAGGTGCAGGGCGCGGGCCGCCTCGGCCTTGCGGCCGCCGCGCTCGAGGTAGATCTCGAGCGTGCGCAGGAGCTCGGAGGCGCGGGCATCGCGCTCGTCGAGGAGCGGGCCGAGCTGCTCGCGCACGAAGGTGACCATCTCGACGGACGACCGCAGGCCGAAGAGCAGGTCGACGATCGACCCGCGGCGGGCGTCCTGCCACGGACGCGGCGCGGACGTGCGGGCCGCGGCGGCGGCACGGACCACGCGGTCGAGACTGGCGCCGAGGGCACTCCACGAGTCGGCGGGGCGGCCGAGGGCGAGCACGACCTCGTCGTCCGGGAGGCCGCACCGCTCGAGCATCGCGCGCAGTTCGCTCGCGGCCCGCTCGAGCTGTCCGGACGGGCGCTCCGCGTTGCCCATGTCGAGGGCGATGAGGACGCCGTCGCCGTAGGTGCCGGCGATCACCGCGCGGCCGGAGGCGGTGGTGCGGGGGAGGGCGTCGACGACGATGTCCCAGGCGTCCTGCTCGGTCTCGGCACGCTCGGCCCAGCGCTCGGTGCGCCAGACGGCGGCGGCCGGGAGCAGGGAGCCGTGGCGGCGCGGGAAGCCGAGCGATGCGGCCCAACGGGAGGCGTCGCGTTCCTCGAGGCGGCCGTGGGCGAGGCCGGCGATCAGGCCGCCGCGGGCCCGGGCGCGCAGACGCGGCCCCGACTGCTCGCTGAGGAGGTCGAGGGCGACGGCGATCGCGGCGCGGTCGACGGCGAGGCGGTCGGCCTGGTGGATCGGCGAGTCGACGGCGAGCGCGACGAGCCGACCCCAGGCCCGGCCGCGCACCGGGACCTCGGCGACGGCCGAGTCGGCGTCGGTGCGGTCCTGGCGGTCCTCCGCGCGGTGGTGCTGCTCCCAGGCGGTGAGCACCGACTCGCGCCCGGACTCGTGGAGCGCGAGCTCGACGAGTCGCTGCGCGTGATCCTCGAGGACGACCGGGTTGCCGATCAGCCGCGAGAGGTCGGCGAGGACGCTCGTCGCGCCTTCGCCGCCGAGGACGATTTCGATGAAGCGGTCCTGGAGTTCGTCGGCGCGGCGCAGCAATGACAGCTGGCGGTCGAGCAGGACGCCGTGGATCGCCTCCGTGACCTCGACGAACCGCAGCTGCCGGTGGAGTGCGATGACCGGGAGCTGGCAGGCGTCGGCGGCGTCGAGGAGAGACCGCGGGACGGTCTTGTCGAAGGTCCAGCCGAGCTCGATCACCAGGCCGCTGGCACCCTCCTTCGCGAGCGCCTCGACGAAGCGCTGCTGGCCCTTAGGATCGCGGCCTGCGCCGAAGCCGGTCGAGAGGACGAGCTCGCCGCCGCGGAGCAGGTCGGACGGATCCTGGACGTCGAGGACGTGGACCCAGCGCACGTGGCGCTCGAGCGCGGCGTGGCCGGCGAGCACCTCCGGGAGGCCGCGCCGCAGGGCGGGCAGCTCCAGCACCTCGGCCACGGTGACGCGGCGCGCGGCGTCGACGAGCTCCGGTGCAGACGGCGAGGTTGACACAACGTCATCCTGACATGACGCGCCGTGACGAGTGAACAGAATGCGCCCCGGATGGTTCGCCCGTGGGAGCATTCCGCTCCGATTCGGTGCGACCGCGCTAGCTGCGGTTGCGGGCGACGCGCCCGAGCACGGCCTCGATCTGGCCGATGACGCCATCCCACGTGTGGTGGTCGAGGATGAGCTGGCGGCCGCGCAGGCCGAGTGCCGCGGCGCGTTCGCGGTCGGCGACGAGGTCGCCGACGGCGGTCGCGAGACCCGCCGGGTCGTCGCTGAGGCGCGCGTGCTCACCGTCGACAGCGGCGATGCCCTCCATCCCCACGGTGGTCGAGGCGACCGGCAGGCCGCCGCCCATCATCACGAGGGTCCTCATCTTGATCCCGGCGCCCTTCCAGACCGGCACGACGGCCGCGGCGGCGTCGGCGAGCAGCGCGTCGAGATCGTCGACGAACCCGAGCACGTCGACGCCCGGCAGCTCGGCGGCAAGGGCGAGCACCTCGTCGCCGGGCTCGCGTCCGACGACCTGGAGCCGCAGCCCGCGCTCGCCGAGCGGCCGCCACCCGTCGCGCAGGAAGCGCACGAGGCCGCTCACGTTCGCGTGGTAGCGATGGTCGCCGAGCCAGACCACGTGCGGGGCGGCGTGGCGCGGGTCGGCGACGAGCGGCGGCGTGGTGATCGACGACCCGACCCAGTCGACGGTTCGGCCGTAGTGCTGCCGGAACCGGGTCGCCTCGTCGGCGGAGGTCACGATCACGGCATCAGCGGCCGCACCCACGCGGCGCTCCCAGCGCACGATGAGGTCGTAGGCGAGGCGCTGCATCGCCTTCGCCGGCAGCGACGGCGACTCGCCGCCGAAGTGGTTCGTGTTGTTCCAGGAGGCGGCGAACACGTTCTGCATGTCGAGGACGGTCGGGATCAGGCCTCGGAGGTCGACGGCGTACTGGTGGGCGTGGTCGTCCATGAGGAGGGCGACGTCGAACTCCGGGGCGAGCGCCCTGGCCCGGGCCGCGAGCGTGCGCGAGTACGCGGTCCACACCCACGGCGGCGTGCGGGTGCCGATCGCGTAGGCCCAGCGACCGGCGCTCTTCGCCGCGCCGGCCGGCGGCGGGAAGTGGCTCGCGCTGAACACCTCGACGGGCGCACCGCCGAGCGTCGCCGACAGCTCGTCGACGAGTGCCGGGGGTGTGTCGGCCTCGCGGAGCTTCGCCAGCATGTGGACGTCGTGGCCCGCCGCGGCGAGGGCCTCCGCGATGCCGAGGCACCGGGCCACGCCGCCCGCGTTCATCGGCAGCGGGAAGTCGATCGTGATGAGGAGGATCTTCACGACGCCGCCCTCGCGGCCGCCCGCGCGGTGCGTGCCGCCATGAGCTTCGAGAACCCGGGCAGATACGTCGCGGCCGTCATCGCCTGCCGCTTGCGGGTCCAGATCTGCGGGGCCTCGCGACGCGCGTGCGCGAAGTCCTCACGGGCGCCGCGCGGGTCGCCGGTGCGGAGGCGCTCGCCGCCGCGACCGATGTACCCGCGGGTCATCCGCTCGCGGCGCGGGATGTCGACCTCGGGCCGGTCCGGGAAGGCATAGCCGCGGTTGATCTCGATGATCGCGGTGCGGATCGCCAGCCGGCCGCTGATCTGCGCCTCGTGGCGGCGGTAGTCCGCGAGGGCCTCGTCGACCCAGTACATCGGCGTGCCGTCGACGGCCGCGTCGTACCAGAAGACGACGTCCCCGATGGGCCAGTCCGGCCACCGTGTCGTGCGGCGGGCGTCCCACAGCTCGCGGCGCAGGACCGTCGAGGTGGGGATGAAGAACATGTGCGAGAAGACGAGCGGGAGCCAGTCGTCGTAGCGGGCGCCCGGGGTCGGCTCACCGGGGGGGGGGCGGCGGGCCGTCCGGGAACGTCTCCCATACGTCGCAGCAGGCGAGGCCGACCTCGGGGTCGGCCTCGAGGACCGCCGTCATGCGCTCGAGATAGGTCGGATGGTGGAGGTCGTCGTCGTGGAGGATCGCGACGTACGTGCCGCGGGCCTGGTCGATGGTCGCCTCGTGGTTGCGCGCGAACCCGAGCTGGGTCGGGTTCGCGATGTACCGGATGCGGTCGTCGCCGGCGGCCTCGACGGCCGCGCGCAGGTCACCGCCGGAGTCGTCGCCGACGACCACCTCGAGGTCGGCCATCGTCTGCGCGAGCACGCTCGCGAGCGCGTCCCGGAAGAACGCGCTGTCGCGGTGGGCCGGCATGCAGACCGACACGAGCGGCCGTGCCGGGTCGGTGGTCACCGGACGGCGAACCCGCTGGCCTTGTGCGCGTCGACGAGGAGGCGCGGCTTCAGGCCGATCTCCTCGCACGCCTCCACGTACGCGTGCGACAGGGAGACGTCGTCGGAGCACAGGGCGCCGTGCTCGGCGAGCCGGGCGCCGGCCATCCGCAGCTCGAGCCGCATGTGCAGGTACGAGTGGTCGCTGTCGTGGAAGAACAGACCGACGGGCGGGAGCGTCGCGAGGGTCTCGTCGAACTCCTGGAGCGTGCCCTTCTTCAGGATGTGGAGCGTCCACGGGCTGCGCTCGCCCGGGTCGACGAGCTTGCCGACGTCGTCACGGACGTCGAACGAGTGCAGGGCGCCCGAGCCGTTCTTCTGGAGGGCGCGCAGGAAGATCACCGAGGACCAGCCGTTCGCGATGCCGGTCTCGACGACGATCTGCGGCTTGAGCGCACGCACGAGCGAGTAGAGCGTGAGGCCGGTCTGCTGCTCGGTGCGCCACTCCGGCGGCATCGGGAGCGGGCGGCTGCCGGCGCGGGCGACGATCTCGTGGTCGATCTCCTGGTACTCGCGCTCGAAGGCGTCGAGCTGGTCGACCGGCACGTCCTGCAGGAGGGCGCCGAGCGTGGCACGGGGATCGGAGTCGATCGCGGCGCGGGTGCCGATCCCGGGGCCGGTGGCGGTGTCGATCGAACGGCCGGCGACGCGGCGGGCGATGCGTCCGACGAGCGCGCGTCCGACGAGATCCGGGGCGAGCGGCGTGACCCGGACGACGCGGCGCAGGGGGGCGAGGGACATGCGCGGCATCGTACCGGTGCTGTGGCGATCGTCACGGTATGGGCCGCGCGCGCTCAGGGTGTGGTCCGTGCGTGTCGACGAACTGACCGAGAGTCAGTAGACTCGGAAACACGCCGTTGCCGTTTGGCTCGCGCGCCGCGTTCGCTTAGTGTGGATGCGCGCTCGCGCCGCCTGGCGGACCGCCCTACTTGACGCGCACCCGGAGGATTCCCGTGGAACCCAGCAGCGAAACCAGCCTCGACACCACCACCCCGGAGCAGGACCTCACCGCCGTGACCGAGGTCACGCCGGTCGACCCCGTCACCGAACCGGCCGGCGCCGGCAGCGACGAGACCGAGATCAAGGAGCAGGCCCCGGACGCGCCCACGCTCGTCGTCCGCAACCCGTCCACCGGCAAGGTCATCGCGGAGCTTCCGGCGATCACGAAGGCCGACGTCCCCGGCCTGGTCGAGAAGGGCCGCATCGCCCAGAAGCGCTGGGAGGCGATCGGCGTCCGCGCCCGCGTGGACCTCTTCAAGGCGCTGCGCAAGTGGCTCTACGCGCACGAGGCCGAGTTCACCGACACGATCTCCCGTGAGGGCGGCAAGCCCATCGAGGACGCCTTCTACCTCGAGTGGATCTACGCGATGTCGGCCCTCGAGTACTGGCCGAAGGTCGCGCCGAAGCTCCTGAAGGACAAGCGCCGCTTCGCCACGAACCGCCTCTTCGTCGGCAACTCGACCGTCGAGCGCCACGTGCCGCACGGCGTCGTCGGCGTGATCGGCCCGTGGAACTACCCGTTCGTCAACTCGATCGGCGACGCGATCCCAGCCCTGCTCGCCGGCAACGCGGTCATCCTCAAGCCCGCGTCGAAAACGCCCCTCACCTCGCTCCTCATGGCACGCGGCATGCGTGAGGTCGGGTTCCCGGAGGACATCTTCCAGGTCGCGATCGCCCCCGGCTCGGTCGGCGGGGAGCTGGTGAACCACGTCGACATGATCATGTTCACGGGCTCCACCGAGGTCGGCCAGGGCGTCGCCCGGCAGGCCGTCGAACGCCTGATCCCGTTCTCGCTCGAGCTGGGCGGAAAAGATCCCCTCATCGTCTTGGACGACGCCGACGTGCAGAAGGCCGCCGACCACGCGCTCTACTACTCGCTCGTCAACGGCGGCCAGACGTGCATGTCGATCGAGCGCATCTACGTCGACACCTCGATCTACGACGAGTTCGTCGAGCGCCTCGTGAAGGGCATCGACCAGATCGGCTACGGCGACCCGGTCGACGGCGTCGGCACGGTCGAGGTCGGTTCGATCACGGTCGCGAGCCAGGCCGACATCATCGAGGAGCAGATCAAGGAAGCCGTCGACCAGGGCGCGAAGGTGCTCCGCGGCGGCCGCAAGATCGTCCGCGACGACGGCGGCGTGTACTTCGAGCCGACCCTCCTCACCGAGGTGCGCCACGGCATGGAGATCGTCGACGAGGAGACCTTCGGCCCGACGATCCAGGTCATGCGCGTCAGCGGCACCGAGGAGGCGATCCGCCTCGCGAACGACAACAAGTACGCGCTCGCGGCCGCCGTCTACGGCAAGGACCTCCACCGGGCCGAGATGGTCGCCCGCCAGATCGAGGCCGGCACCGTCGCCATCAACGACTCGCTCGTGTTCTGGGCCGAGCTCGCGCTGCCGCTCGGCGGCTGGAAGATCTCCGGCGCCGGCGACGGCCGCCACGGCGAGGTCGGCATCCTCAAGTACACGAAGACGCAGGGCCTCTTCATCAGCCGCATGCCGCTCAAGCGGATGCCGCAGATGTTCCCCTACGGCAAGGTCTCCGCGCCGCTCAAGGCGATCACGAAGCTCTACTTCAAGCTCGCGCGGTAGGCGGGCGCGGCCGTGAGGCCGCCCGCCTCCCCCGGGTCCGAGCGCCGTCGTCCTCTCCGGGGCGGCGGCGTTCGCCGTTTCCGGGGTCTTCCGGTCACAGGATCCGCGGCGCGACGTACTACCGGGTGATGGGAGCGATCGACCACCGGACCGACGCGGCGTTGCTCGCCGCCACGGACCGTCCCGGCGAGGCGTATGCGGTCTTCTATCGCCGCCATCTCCCGCTCGTGCTCGGGTTCGTGCTGCGGCGCGTCGCCGGAGACCGCGAACTCGCCGCCGACCTCGCCGCGGAGGTGTTCGCGGCGGCGCTCGCCGCCCGGGCGTCGTTCGACCCGGTCAAGGGCGAGGCGCGCGCGTGGCTCTGCACCATCGCGGCGCGCAAGGTGATCGACAGCCGTCGTCGCGGCCGGGTCGAGGACGAGGCCCGTCGCCGTCTCGGCATGGAACCGGTGCTGCTCGGCGACGAGGACCTCGCGCGCGTCGACGACCTCGCGTCACGCGGGCCGGAACTCGACGAGGTCGAACGGCTCGTCGACGCCCTCGCTCCGGAGACCCGCGACGCCCTCCGCGCTCGCGTCGTCGACGAACTCGACTACGACGAGATCGCCGCCGCGCTCGGCACCTCCGAATCCGTCGTCCGCAAGCGCGTCAGCCGCGGCCTGGCCCGGCTCCGCGACCAACTCCAGGGGGCCCGATGACCGACTTCTTCGACCGGGTCGAGCGGGAGCTCGAGGC
>JAVHXX010000477.1 GCA_031119595.1 Patulibacter sp.
CGGCGGCGGCTTCCCCGGCGGCGGCGCTCCGACCCGATGAGCGTGCCCGCTCCCGGCCGGGTGCCCGTCCTCGACGTGCGTGATCTCTGGCGGACCTACACGCCAGCCGCCGACATCACCATCCATGCGCTCCGCGGCGTGAACCTGCAGGTGCACCGCGGCGAGTTCGTGGCGATCATGGGCTCCTCCGGGAGCGGCAAGAGCACCCTCATGAACATGCTCGGCGCGCTCGACGAACCGAGCTCCGGCAAGTACTTCCTCGACGGCATCGACGTCGCCGAGATGGACGAGGACGAGCTCTCCGACCTCCGCAACCGCAAGATCGGGTTCGTCTTCCAGTCCTTCAACCTGGTCCCGCGCACGACGGCTGTCGCCAACGTCGCCTTGCCGCTCGCGTACGCCGGCCTCGGCCGCGCGGAGCGCAACCGCCGCGCCGCGGAGGCACTGCGCGCGGTCGGCATGGGCGACCGGCTCGACCACCTCCCGGCCGAGCTCTCGGGCGGCCAGCAGCAGCGCGTGGCCGTGGCCCGCGCGATCGTCACCGATCCACCGCTGATCCTCGCCGACGAGCCGACCGGCAACCTCGACTCGCACTCCACCGAGGACGTCCTCGACATCTTCGCCGCGCTCGGAACGCAGGGCCGCACGGTCGTCCTGATCACCCACGAGGACGAGGTCGCCGCCCGCGCGGGCCGCGTGATCCGCGTGCAGGACGGGCAGATCGTCAGCGACACGGCGCGGCCCGAACTCGCCGCCGCGGTGGCCGCATGACGCTCCGCGAGACCCTGCGGATCGCGTTCGGCGGCATCCTCGCGAACAAGCTCCGCTCGGCCCTCACGATCCTCGGCATGACGATCGGCGTCTCGGCGGTGATCGTGCTCGTCGCCGTCGGCAACGGGTCGAAGGAGCAGGTGCAGTCGCAGATCCAGGCGCTCGGCACGAACGTGCTGACGGTCTCCTCGGCGACGTCCCGGTTCGGCCCGGGCGGCGGGGCGCAGACCTCCAGCGCGAGCCTGACCCTCGACGACGTCAAGGCGCTCGAGAACAAGCAGATCGCTCCCGACATCCTCAGCGTGGCGCCGGTCGTGACCGCCACGAGCGCCACGCTCACGAGCGGTTCGACGAGCTACTCGCCGAGCTCCTCGATCGGCACCACGCCGGCCTACCTCGCGGCGAGCAACTACTCGATCGCGTCGGGCGAGATGTTCACGGCAGCCGACGTCACCAACGGGGCCGACGTCGTCGTCCTCGGGCCGACCGTCGCCTCGAACCTCGGCGCGTCGGTGGGGAGCTCGATCGAGACCGGAGGCCGCACGCTCACCGTCGTCGGCATCACGAAGGCGAAGGGCACCTCCGGCACCACGGACTCCGACGACATCATCTTCATGCCGTACACGACCATGCAGGCCGCGCTCGCGGGGTACGGATCGATCAGCTCGATCAAGGTGCAGGCCACGAGCGAGAAGGCGATCAACCTCGCGCAGGCGGAGGTCGAAGAGATCCTCAACCTCCGGCACCCGGCGAGCGCGAGTTCCACCGCGACGAGCGCCGCGACGGGCGGGACGGCGGGCGCGAGCAGCACGAACAGCTCGTTCCAGATCCTCAACCAGGCGTCGCTGCTCGCCACGTCGAGTTCGACGACGAGCGTGTTCACGACGCTCCTCGGCGCGGTCGCCGCGATCTCGCTGCTCGTGGGCGGCATCGGCGTCATGAACATCATGCTCGTGAGCGTCACCGAGCGGACCCGCGAGATCGGCATCCGCAAGGCGATCGGCGCGCGCCGCTCCGACATCCTCACGCAGTTCCTCACCGAGGCCGTGCTCGTGTCGACCTTCGGCGGGCTGCTCGGCGTGGCGATCGGGCTCGGCGTGAGCACCTTCCAGATCGCCGGGGTCCAACCGGCCGTCGCGATCGGCTCGGTCGGGCTGGCCTTCGGTGCGTCCGTGCTCTGCGGCCTGTTCTTCGGCACGTATCCGGCGGCCCGCGCCGCGGCGCTGCGACCCATCGACGCCCTCCGGTTCGAGTAGCGCCCTCGAACCCGCGCGCACGCGCACCCCACTGCTCCACCACACCACCACCGACGAGATCCATGACCTCCAAGCGCACCACCGACGAGTCCATCTGGAACGAGGCCGACTGGGCCGACGCCGACGTGCATCCGGCCGTCGACGCCCCCGTCGACGACGCGACCGCGCAGCACGCCGCGGCCTCGCGCGACGGTGCGGCCGGTGGTGACGACGGTGCATTCTCGGTCGCCGGGACGCACGAGCCGTTGCCGCCCCGGCCTCGGCGCAAGCTCGTGACCCCTGCGACGCTCGCCCCGGTCGCGGTGATCCTCGTGGCCGCGGGCTTCGCGGGTGGGGTCGTGGTGCAGAAGCATCGCGGCGGGTCGACGGGCGGAGCCGCGGGGGCCGGGTTCGCCGCGCGTGCCGGAGGTTCTGGTCTCCCGGGCGCGGCCGGTGGCACCGGCACGCGCGGCGGGGTGGCGGGCACGACCCCGACCACGGGCGACGCGGCGTCCGCCGGCACGAGCGGCACCGTTGCGAACGTGAAGGGCGGCACGATCTACGTGACCACGACCGACGGCTCGACCGTGCGCGTCGTGGCTGCCGACGGCGCCACGATCCAGCGGACGGCGAAGGCCACGATGACCGGCGTCCATCCCGGCGACACCGTCACCGTCACCGGGACGAAGAAGAGCGACGGCACCGTGTCGGCGACACAGGTCACGGCCACGGCCGACGGCGTCACGACGACGAGCCGCTTCGGCGGTGGTGGATTCGGCGGCGGTACGCCGCCGAGCGGCGCGCCCACGAGCGGCGCGCCTGCCGGCGGCTGACCCCGGGTTTCGACGAGCGGCGGCGACGCTGACAGCGGGGACGTGACTGTCACCCGCGCACGCAGCGAGCGCCGCCGCCTGTCGAGAGAAGCGGGATTTCCGGTGCAAAGGGGGACACCGGGGTGAAGATCGTTCGGTCGGAGGCGACCACTTGGGGGAATTGTCCCCCGCTGTCGTCGATTTATCCCCGCTGGCGTTGACAAACCGGTTCCATGTCGGATGGGACGCCGACACGTGATGTCGGCCTCCGTCTTCGACATGCGCCGGATCGACGTCCCGGCCGTTCCCCCACCATGCCCCTTCCCGACCCTTCCCAGATGCCCAGCGAGGCGCCGCCGTCCGACGCCGCAGCGCGGCGCCGCCACGTGCCGACGCGCGCCGGCGCGGTCGATCTCGCCGCCACCGCCCTGCTGCTGATCGCGGCCGGGGGCATCGCCGCAGCGTGGCCGGCCACCGACGTGTCGGCAACGGCGGTCCTCGTCGGGACCCTGCTCTATGCCGCGGCGCTCCGGATCACCTTCTCGGCCGGCAGCGGGCTCGCCACGCCGCTCCAACTGGTGTTCGTGCCGCTGTGGTTCTGGCTGCCACCGGCGCTGCTCGTGCCGGTCGCGATCGCCGGGAACGTCGTCGCGAACCGCGTGGGCGCCTGGGTCCGGCGCCGCGAGGGTCCCGTGCCGTCGCCGGTGTCCGCAGCGGCCGATGCCTGGCCGGCGGTTGCGGTGGCCGTCGTGGTGGGAGCATCCGGGGTCTCGGTCGCGTCGATGTCGAACGTGGCCCTGGTCGTCGTCGCCGTCCTCGGGCAGGTCGCCCTCTGGGCGGTCGCGCACGGTGCGCGCG
>JAVHXX010000478.1 GCA_031119595.1 Patulibacter sp.
CGGTTTCGCCGCGGGGGCCGCGCCGGCGTGCGCGGCGTCGGTGGCGGGGGACGCGTGGGTCGGCTGGGCTGCCACGTCGGTTGCCATGCAGGCATTCTACGACTCCCGCGCGCCGATCTACCCGGATTCCCCGCGCGGTCGCGGGGTACGTCGTGGGGCTGTGTGCACTCGCGGTGATCGTCGCCAACGCCGGTGGACCGGTCGCGTACCTGCGCAACCTCAACGCCACGGCCGGGATCAACGCCGGCCTGTTCTACGTGTTCGCGGTGCTGCTCCTGCTCCGGTGGGTCCCGACCGCGATCATCGCCCAGCGGTGGGGGAGCGGGCAGCGCGCCGGCCGTGCCGTCGTCGTGGCCTTCGCCGTCGGCACCGTGCTGCTCGGCCTCGTCGGCACGCGGCTGTTCCTCGCAACGGCCGTCCTGGAGATCACCATCCTCGGATCGCTGCTCCTGCGTCCCATCGCGACACGCACGGTGGTCGTCGGCGGCTTGGTGGTCGGCGTGGTGATCGTGTTCGGCGTCGGCACCGTCAAGCGTTACGAGAGCCTCCACGCCGCGGGGACGATCGGGAACCAGTCCTTCTCGAGCTACGCCACGACGACGGCCCCGAAGGAACTCGCTGCCGCGTACGTCAACAACTACGTCGACTCGGTGCGCCTCACGGGGCTCGCGCGGGAACTCGTCCCTTCGCAGGCGCCGTACGAGACGATCCGGCCGCTCAAGGAGATGCTGCTCAAGCCGCTGCCGAGCCGGATCCGTCCGACCCTTCCGCGCTCGCCCACGATCCAGTTCGTGTTCGCGCCCGCCGGGGACACGGGGTATGCCGTCCCGGTTCAGGTGACGGCGCTGCTCAGCGGGGGCCCCGCGGTGCTCGTGGTGGCGTCGCTCGTGATCGGATGGCTGCTGGCGCTCGTCGACCGGCGTGTGCTCCGCCGGAGTCAGGTGAGCGCGGGCCACCTCCTCATCACCGTCACGTGTCTGGTCGAGTTCCCGGTCGCGATCCGCTCGGGGATCCCCGGCGGTGTGGCCATCGCGCTGACCGACGTCATCGGGGCCGGTCTCGTGGCCTGGTTCGTGCTCGGACGACCGATCGAGGGCACGCCGGACACGGACCCGCCCACCATGTCCGCCCCGACCTCGACGGAAGCGCCCCGATGACCCGCGCCCGCTCCTGCCCGATCTGCGCCGACCCGCGCGCCCGCGCCTTCTGGGCGGAGCGTGCGACGGCCCATGTGGTCGTGCGGTGCGTGCGGTGCGGCTGCGTGTACTCCGACCTGTCGCTCGAGCAGTACGCCGCCGAGCAGCACAACGCGTGGAACGAGCCGGAGGTCGCCGACGAGGTCGACCTCTTCTACCGCGTGCGCCGCGAGCGGGTGCACCTCGACTTCCTCGCGGACATCGCCGCGACGGTCGAGGGTCGCCGGGTGCTCGACATCGGCTGCGGACTGGGCGTGTTCCTCGAGCGGGCCGCGGCGGCCGGGTGGGCGGTCCACGGCATCGACACGAGCGAGGACTGGGTCCGGGCTGCCCGCGGCCGGGTCGGTGAGGACGCCGTCGAGCTCGGCGCCTTCGAGACCAGCCGATTCGCCGGTGAACGCTTCGACCTCATCACCCTGTGGGACGTGATCGAGCACGTGTGGGATCCGGTCCCGCTGCTCCGCGCGGCGGCGGCGGCGCTCGCGCCCGGCGGGCGGCTGTTCATCCGCACCCCGAACATCCGCTACGTCGCCCCGGTCTATGGCGCGCGGCGCCGGCTCCTGCGCGAGGACATCGACCTCGGTGCGACCAACCACGTCATCCACTTCTCGTCGCGGTCGCTCGGGCGCGCGCTCCGCGACGCCGGGCTGGGCGAGCTCCAGTGGCGCACCTACCCGCCGCCGCAGGTGCCGCTCGCCGAGGGTGGCATCGCCGGGGCAGCCAGCGTGCAGCTCAAGAACGCGATCGCGCGCTCGTCCGATCTCGCCGCGCGGGCGAGCGCGGGGCGGCTCGCGTTCGGCTCCGACCTCGACGTGATCGCGGGCGCTCCGCGATGACGCGGCCCCGGGTCGGGATCGACGCGCGTCACGCCGGCCGCGGCCTCGGCATCGCGACCTTCGAGATCGAACTCGCCCGGGCCCTCGCCGCGGCCGGAGCGGCGGACGTCGTGTGGCTCGGGTCGCCGGACGCCGCGCCGGCCGGCCTCGAGGCGCATCCGCTTGCCGGCCCGTACCCGCGGCTCGATCTCGTCGACGGCGAGCGTGTCGTGCGTCGCCACCGCCTCGACGCGATCCTGTTCGCGGGGAACACCGGCCCGACGCGCGCCCTCTCGGTGCCGTCCGTGCTCACCGTCCACGACCTCCTGTTCTTCGACGAACCCCGCCCGACGAAGCTCCGGCCGCTGGTCGGGCACACGTACGAGCGGTGGATCGTCCCGCGGGCGATCCGTGCCGCCACGGCGGTGACGACCGTCAGCGAGACCTCGGCCGCGGCGCTGCGCTCGCTCGTGCCGGGGCGCGACGTCATCGTGATCCCCCACGGCATGACCACCCGGGCGGGAGCGGGGGAGCCCGTCGCGGAAGGCGCGATCGTCGCGTTCGCCGGCCGCGACGGGCGCAAGCGCACCGACCTGGTGCTCGCCGCGTACGAGGCGCTGCCCGCACCACGCCCGCCGTTGGTGCTGTTCGCCAGTGCCGGCATCCCGGATGCCCTCACGGAACGGGTCGACCGCCTCGTCGCCGCCCCGGACGTCCACGTGATCCGGGGCCACGCGACCCGCGAGCAGGTCGATGCGACGCTCGCCGCCGGGCTCGCGCTCGTCTACTGCGCCGAGCGCGAGGGCTTCGGATTCCCGGTGCTCGAAGGCATGGCCGCGGGGGTCCCGGTGATCACGGGTCTGGCGCCGTCGACCCGCGAGGTGGCCGGGGACGCCGCCTTGCTCATCGACGCGCAGCGACCGGCCGAATCGATCACGGCGGCGCTCACGCGCCTCGCAGCGGAACCGGGTCTGGCGGACCAGCTCCGGACGCGCGGTCTCGCGCACGCCGCCGGTTTCACGTGGGCGCGCGCCGCCGAGCGCTACACCGCCGTCCTCGACGGTCTCCTGGGGCGGGCGGGATGAAGATCCTCGTGCTGAGCGCGCGACGCCCCTCGAACGGCGGCCGCGGAGACCAGAAGCGCGCGTGGTTCTGGGCGACCCAGATGACGCCGCGCCACGACGTGACCCTGGTGACGCTCGGGCTCGCCGACGACGAGCCGGCGCCCTCCGACCGTGTCGACCTGACCGGCGTCCGGATCATCGACGCGCCCGCCCCGGTCTGGCGGCGGGCGCTCGCGGCGGTCATCGGATTGATGCGCGGCGTGCCGCTCCAGACCTCGTGGACGTCCGCAGGGCTGGGACGCCGGACGGTCGCGCGCCTCGCGGCCGACCACGACGTCGTGATCGCCCTGACGGCCCGCGTGGTCACCGCGCCGGTGCCGACCCCGCTGGTGATCGACCACATCGATGCGATGAGCCTGAACATGCGTCGCCGCGCGGGCATCGACCCGTCGCGGCTGCGGCGGCTCGGTGCGCGGCTCGAAGCGCGGTTGATGGCCCGGCACGAGCGGCGCCTGGCCGGCTGGGCCGCGGCGCAGGTCGTGACGACGGCTGAGGACGCCTCCGCGCTCCCGGCAGCGCCCGAACCGGTGGTGCTGCTGCC
>JAVHXX010000479.1 GCA_031119595.1 Patulibacter sp.
CATCGCGGTTCAATACGCGGGCCACCTCATGCGGGGTGGAAGCTCGGCCAGACCTCAACACCAGCGAGCGGTGGTTTCCAACAGAAGCCAGCGACGCCCACCAGCACGGTCTGCCTCTGGGTTCAACGCCAAGTCCACGACCTCGGCCCGCACACGCGATCGCCGATGCGACGGCACCCCACCGAAGGAGGATCTCCGATGATCCACCGCTTTGACCGGCTACTGACCGAGCTCCCGCCGCCATCTGACTTCGACCCCGCCGGCGCAGCGGTCGTGCAGGAACTGATGGGCGGCAAGTTCGGCGAGCTCTCCACGCTCATGAACTACACGTTCCAGTCGTTCAACTACCGCGACCGCGAAAAGACCAGGCCGTTTTATGACCTGATCGCCAACATCGCCGCCGAGGAGTACGGCCACATCGAGCTCGTCGGGCACACGATCGGCACGATGCTCACCGACATCGACGCCACCGATGGCTCCCCCGACCCGGCCGGGTTCCCGCTCGATGGATTTCCGCAGGCCGGAAACCCGCATCACTTTGTTGCCGGTGGCCGCGGCGCGCTGCCGCAGGACTCGCGTGGGCTGCCGTGGACCGGCGACAACGTCGTGAGCACCGGCGATCTGGTTACCGACCTCACGCACAACTTCTTCCTGGAGACCGGCGCGCGCAGCGGCAAGCTGCGCGTCTACGAGTCCGTCGACCACCCAGCAGCGCGCGCGCTGACCGGCTACCTGCTGGTCCGCGGCGGCGTGCATCAGGTCGCGTACGCCCGCACCCTGGAGAACCTCACCGGCGCCGACATGACCAAACTGTTCCCCTCGCCGCGGATCCCGACCGACAAGATCCCCGAGTGCCGCCCGCACATCGAGCGCGGCGACGACGCACGGATCTACCGGTTCTCCCCGACCGACTTCACGCAGATCGCCGCCGTCTTCAACGGCCTGCACCCCGAGACCGGCAAACCGCTGGAGGTCGTCGACGACGATCCCGAGTCGCGGCCGCGGCCTGAGGACCCGCCGGCCCAGCCCGACGTGTTCGCCCCCAGCTACGAGCCCGAGGAGATCGAAGAGATCGCCGACAAGCTCCGCGAACAAGCCGGCCTACCCAAGCGCCACATCGACGAGTGAGCAGTGCACGGTGCGCGAGCCCGCGGGCTCGCGCACTTCGCGCCGACCCAAAGCAGCTGCATGCCCGCCAAATCACCGACTCCGCGCCACCACCTGCAGCCCGCCGGGCGCGGAATCGATCAACCATGAGCGCTCTCAAAACCGGACTTGCCGGTGCCGCGCGCGTCGCTGCCCTTCCCATCAGGCGACTGGCGCGCGAGCGACCGCCCGCAGTCGCCGACCCAGGAGCGCTTCATCCCGGCGACCAGCCGCCCACCGACGGGCGGCTGCTGTTGTTGTTCGATGGCGGGTGCGGCATCTGCCTGCACGCCCGCGACGTCTTCGCGGCGATGGACCGCCGCCACCGCCTCGCGTTTGACCGGATCGCCCGCCACGACGACGGCCTGCTCGCCGCGATGGACCCCCAGGATCGCTATGGCTCCTGGCACGTCGTGCACCCCGACGGACGCGTCGAAGACGCCAGCGCCGGGATCGCTGCTGCGGTGAGCGTCCTTCCCGGCGGCCGGCTGCCCGCGCGCGCCATCCGCCGCTTCCCTGCCTTGCCGGAGGCCGGCTACCAGTGGTTCGTGCGCAACCGCAGCTGGATCAGCCAAGCCACCGGCCTGATCGACCACCCCGAGCGCGACCCCCGCGAACAACTCCATAACCCACGCCACAGCGAGGTCGTCTGACCATGGCCACCGTCACCAAATGGATCCCCGCCAGCGTCGAAGACGTCTGGGCGATCCTTGCCGACCCACGCGGCTACGCCTTCTGGGTCGTGGGCTCTCACACGATCCGCTCCGTCGACGGCCACTGGCCGGGCGTCGGCTCGACGTTCCACCACACCCAAGGCCACGGCCCCATCAAGGTCAACGACACGACCACCGTCATCGAAGCCGACCCGCCTCACCGCCTGCTGCTCGAGGTTCGCATCCGCCCGTTCCTCACCGGCCCGGTCGAGCTGCAGCTGCGCCCCGACGGCGAAGGAACCTGCGTGACGATCACCGAACGCGCCAAAGGCGGCGTCGCCGGACTCGCCCCGCACTTCCTCACTGCGCCGTTCATCGCCCTGCGAAACGCCGACGCGCTACGCCGGCTCTCGGCGATGGCATGGGCACGCGCCGCAGCACTCGAACGCGCCCCCGACGACCTCAGCGCAGCCACCACGTAGGGCGATGTTATTTCGACACGAGGATGCAATTCTGCATCAGTACGACCCTGGACGGTGCGTGCTGACGGTGCCCTACCACGGTCACCTGTCGATGCCCGCCAGGGCCGCCATCACCGCGGCGGTGCGCCAGCGCACGATCCAGGCGCATCCCGACCCGCTCTCCAGCGTCTTGGCAATCGCCACCGATGAGCACGTCAGCGTCTTCGCGGACGCTCCACCGCCGGTGCTCGCTCGCTGGCTTGCCAGCGATCGCCTCTTGGCGTACGTCACCGAAGCGATTCTCTTCGTCGCTTCCGAGGCCCAAGAAGCCTCACGCGAACGGCTTCGATCTAAGTCTTGACAACGCAGAAAAGCTGTGGCAAAACATGCAGCACCGGCCGAATACGGCCGGGTCTACTGTTTCGAATAGGAGGACCTGAGGTGTTGCACACCGATCCCTTTGCGCTTCTTTCGGACCTGGAGCGCCAGTTCGACCGAGTCAGTCAGGCGACCGCCGCGCGGTCTGGGTGGCTGCCCGCCGCCGACGTGATCGCCGGCGAGCATGAGATCCGCGTCATCATGGACGCCCCGGGCGTCAGCCGCGAGGACCTCGACATCGAAGTCCGCGACGGCGCGCTGATCATCACCGGTGACCGCAAACCCGTCGACGTCACCGGCAGCACCGCGCAGCGCATCGAACGCGGCTGGGGCCGCTGGTCACGCACCATGCAGCTGCGCGATCACCTCGACAGCGACGCGATCACCGCCGACCTCACCGACGGGGTGCTGACCGTCACGATCCCGATTGCCGAGGCAGCAAAGCCGCGCCGCATCGAGATCAGCGACGGCGCGCGCCGTCAGCTCGACGCCGCCTGACCAGCGCGCGGGGCCGGGCCGTGTTGGCTCGGCCCCCACGCGCCCGGCGCCCGCCATGGGCGCCCATGCCTGTCCGTTTGGCGAACGTCCGCGAGGTATTCAATGGACGACGCCAGGCCGAAATTCTTCAAGGAGTAAAGAGTGCGTTCCGCTCAGATCGACCCGCACGTTTTGCATGCCCTGCAGATTCGTCGCACCCAAACCCCCAAGCCCGGCGAGCCGGGCTTTGGGCGCCGGCCCGCAGGCGAATTCGACGCGCTCCAACTTGCTCAGCAATCGCTGCAGCGCCGCGAGCTGCGCCAGACCGACCAGCCCGGCGCATGATGCGCGACCAGTGGGTTGCGGTGTGCCCGGCTTTGACGCACGCCCCCCGCACCGTTTGCCGTGCGGGTGGGCTTGGCTGAGACCATGACTACCGCTTCGAAATCCAAGACCGCCCCGGCGTTTGTCGCCTCCGAAGAGCTCGCCGATCTGCTGCAGCGCGTGCACGTGGACCTGATCGAGCTGCACGTTCAGGGCAAGCAGGC
>JAVHXX010000480.1 GCA_031119595.1 Patulibacter sp.
CAGCTGCGCGGTGGCGCCTGCGGATTCAAGCTCCACGAGGACTGGGGCACGACGCCCGCCGCGATCGACGCGTGCCTGCGCGTGTGCGACGAGGCCGGCGTGCAGGCGGCGATCCACTCGGACACCCTCAACGAGGCCGGGTACGTCGAGACGACCCTCGCCGCGATCGCCGGCCGCACCATCCACGCGTACCACACGGAGGGCGCCGGCGGCGGCCATGCGCCCGACATCATCACGGTCGCGGGCCACCCGAACGTGATGCCGTCGTCGACCAATCCGACCCGCCCCCACACGGTCAACACGATCGACGAGCACCTCGACATGCTCATCGTCTGCCACCACCTGAACCCGTCCGTGCCGGAGGATCTCGCGTTCGCCGAGAGCCGCATCCGACCGTCGACGATCGCCGCCGAAGACCACCTCCACGACCTCGGGGCCATCTCGATGATCGGCTCCGACTCGCAGGCCATGGGCCGCGTCGGCGAGGTCATCACCCGCACCTGGCAGACCGCCCACGTGATGAAGAACGTGCGCGGCTCGCTCGCTGGCGACGGCGCCGCCGACAACCTCCGCGCCCGCCGCTACATCGCGAAGTACACGATCTGCCCGGCGGTGTCGCACGGCCTCGAGTCCGAGATCGGCTCGGTCGAGGTGGGCAAGCTCGCCGACCTCGTGCTGTGGGATCCGGCGTTCTTCGGCGTGAAGCCGGAGGTCGTGGTGAAGCGCGGCATGATCGTGCAGGCCGCCATGGGCGACGCGAACGCATCGATCCCCACGCCGCAGCCGGTCCTCTCGCGGAAGATGTTCGGGGCGTCGCCGTCGGTGGCGCCCGGCCTCGGACTCAACTTCGTGGGCCAGGTCGCGATCGACGACGGCATCGCCGAGCGCCTCGGCCAGACCCGCGAGTTCGTCGCCGTGCAGAACGTGCGCGGCAAGGGCAAGGCCGACATGCCGGAGAACACCGCCCTCCCGGACATCAAGGTCGACGCCGACACCTTCGCCGTCACGATCGACGGCGACCTCGTCGAGCAGCAGCCCGTCGCCGAGCTGCCGATGGCGCAGCGCTACTTCCTCTTCTAGGCCCGCCCACCCGCGCGTGCCCGCCACCACCTCCGACCTGCTGCTCCTCGCCGACGGCCGCCTGCCGGCCGGCGGCCATGCCCACTCCGGTGGGCTCGAGCAGGCGGTCGAGCTCGGGGACGTCCGCGACATCGCCACGCTCGAAGGCTTCCTCGACGGCCTGCTGAGGAGCAACGCCGGCACGGCGATCGCGGTCGCCGCGGCGGCCTGCGCCGCCCGGATCGCCGGCAGCGACGCACGCCTCATCGAACTCGACGTCGAGGAGTCCGCGCGCACGCCGTCGGCGGCGCTGCGGGTCGCCTCGCGCGCCCAGGGCCGCCAGCTGCTGCGCGCCGCCGAGGCGATCTGGCCCGAACCGGGGCGCGTCGCGCTGCCGCCGCTGCCACACGGGCCCCACCTCGCGCTGGCCCAGGGCCTCGCCGCCGCACGCCTCGACCTCTCCCCGCTCGACGCCGCCCGCCTCGCCGCCTACGCCGCGATCTCGGGCCCCGCGACCGCCGCCGTGCGCCTCCTCGGCCTCGACCCGTTCTCGGTGCACGGCACGGTGGCGCGCGTGGTCCGCGGCGCCGAACCGCTCCTCGTGGCCGCCGCCGACGCCGCGGGCGACGGGGCCGCCGCCCTGCCCTGCGGGGCCGCGCCACTGATCGAGATCGGTGCCGAGCTACATCGCGTCCGCGAGATCCGGATGTTCGCGTCGTGAACGGCGGCGTGGTCATCCGCACCGAACTCGGCGACGACGGCCGCACCCGCGTGGTCGAGCTCACCGCGTCGGCGCCGTTCGCGGCGAAGCTCGTCGGCGACACCGTCCATCTCATCGGCGCCGCGGCCGCGCCGCTCGACGGCGACCGCATCGTCTTCGACCTCGACCTCGCCGCCGGGACCTGCCTGACCGTGCGCAGCGTCGCCGCGACCATGGCGTGGCCCGGTCGCCCCGACGCGCCGCCGTCGACCATGGACATCCGGGCGCGGGTCGGAGACCACGCCGTGCTCCGCTGGTTGCCGGAGCCGATCGTCCCGGTGCGCGGCTGCCGCCACGAGCTCCGCACGCATGTGGAGCTCGCCAGGACGGCACGGCTCGTGTGGCGCGAGGAGTTCGTCCTCGGCCGCGCCAACGAGGACCCGGGCACGCTCGACGCCTACATGCGCGTCGAGCGCGCGGGACAGGCCGTGCTCCACCAGCACCTCGCGATCGACGGCAGCGGCGCCGGCGCCCACCGCGGCGCGGCGCTCCTCGGCGGCGCCCGGGCCACGGGCAGCCTGCTCGTGGTCGGCCCGGGGGCGCCGGAGCATTGTGCGACCGTCGGCGAGCCGGAGCTCCGCGGCGCGGTCCTCGAACTGGAGGCCGGGGGCCGGCTGGCCTCGGCGACGTCCACGTCGGCGGCGATCCTGCGCCGATGGATGGACGACCGCGAGCGCGGCCTGACCGATGCCCCGGACTGGGTCGCCGCGCCGTCGCTCCCCGGGCCGACCCACCCCGATCCGGAGGGGGCGGCGCGATGAGCCGCCTGCGCGCGGCGGTGGCGGACCGGCATCCGCTGGTCGGCGCGGCCGCGAGCGTGGTCGTGCTGCACCTGCTGGGGTTCGGACTGCTGCTGTTCGTGGTCGCGCCGGAACACCTGCAGCTCAGCAGCGGGAAGGCGTTCGGGATCGGTCTCGGGTTCACCGCGTACACGCTCGGCCTGCGCCACGCCTTCGACCCGGACCACATCGCCGCGATCGACAACACGAGTCGCAAGATGCTCGCCGAGGGCCGCCGGCCGCACGCCGCCGGCTTCTACTTCTCCGCCGGGCACTCGACGGTGGTGCTGCTGCTCGCCGGGCTCGTCGCCGCGGGCGTGCACGGGATCGGGGGCGCCGTCGGTGACGACCACTCGACGCTCATGACCGCCACCGGCATCTGGGGCCCGACGATCTCGGGGGTGTTCCTCCTGACGATCGCGGCGATCAACTTCGCGGTGCTGCGGCGGTCGGTCGCGGTGGCGCGTGCGGCGCGCCGCACGGGGGTGCCGGCCCCGGCGGTCGACCAGCAGCTCCTCGGGACCAGCCTGCTCGGCCGCTTCGCGCGGCGCGCTTCGGCGCGCATCTCGAGCCCGTGGCAGCTCTATCCGCTCGGGTTCATGTTCGGGCTCGGCTTCGACACCGCGAGCGAGATCGCCCTCCTGCTCTTGGCCGGCGGCGGCGCGGCGGGCGGTGTGCCGGTGCTGGCGATCCTCGCCCTCCCGATCCTCTTCGCGGCCGGCATGACCCTCCTCGACACTCTCAACGGCGCCGCGATGACCCGCGCCTACGGCTGGGCCCTGCACGCGCCCGCACGCCGCCTCGCCTACAACGCCGCTGTCACCGCCACCTCCGTGCTCTTCGCCGTGGTCATCGGCACGGTGAGCCTCGTCTCCGTGGTCGTCGCCCAGGCCGGGATCGAGCACGGCCCCCTCGCCTCCCTCGCCGCGGTCGACATCGACCAGCTCGGCTACGTCCTCCTCGGCCTCGTGCTCACGATGTGGCTGGCCGCGGCGGCCTGGTGGCGCAACGGCGAACGCGCGCGACGGGACGTCGTCGGGTCCTGAGAGGGCGGCGGCGCGG
>JAVHXX010000481.1 GCA_031119595.1 Patulibacter sp.
GAACGGCGCCAGGTGGCTGCGCATGTTCGGATACTGCGGCAGGTCGCGGATGTCGATCTCCACGCCCGGCCAGCTCGCCGCCACGCGCGTGGTCGTGTCGCGGATGAGGGCGATGTGCTCGGCGAGGACGGCGTCGTCGAAGTCCCGGGCGGCGAGGACGAGCGTCGCGTGTCCGGCCGTGGCCTGGGAGCTCACGAGGTGGATGAAGCCGTCGCGGTCCTTCGTCGTGGTCGGGGTGAGGCGGTCGGTCGGGAGCGCGGCGACGATGTGCGCGGCCACGGTGGCGGCGTTCACGAGCTTCCCGTAGGCGAAGCCGGGGTGCACCTCGACGCCTTTGATCTCGATGACGACCTCGGCCGCCGACCACGTCTCGTCCTGGAACTCGCCGACCTCGGAGCCGTCCATCGTGTACGCGGCCCGGGCGCCGAACGCCTCGATGTCGAAGAGCGAAGCGCCCTCGCCGATCTCCTCGTCCGGGGTGAAGCAGATGCGCAGCGTGGGGCGCGGCAGGTCGGGGTTGGCCTGCAGATGGGCGACGGCGGCCATGATCTCGGCCACGCCGGCCTTGTCGTCGGCGCCGAGGAGGGTGTCCCCGGAGGACGTGATCAGGTCGTGGCCGAGCTTCTTCGTGAGCGCGGGCATGCGCTCGGGATCGAGCACCGTGCCGTTCCTCGGCAGGTGGATCACGTGGCCGTCGTAGGCGCGGTGCACGATCGGTTCGACACCCTCCGCCGGGGCGTCCGGGCTCACGTCGACGTGCGCGATGAGGCCGATGACCGGCGCGTCCGAGCCGGAGTTCGACGGCAGGGTGGCGGTCACGTAGCCGTTGTGGTCGAGCGCGGCGTCGCCCAGGCCGATCGCGAGGAGCTCGTCGACGAGGAGGCGGCTGAGGTCGAGCTGGCGCTCGGTGCTCGGCGACCCGTCCCGCGGGCCGGGCGCGGACTGGGTGTCGATGCGGGCGTACCGGTCCAGCCTGGCGAGGACGTCCTCGGCGAGCGCCTCCGCGAGCGGACTCGAGTAGGGCGCGGGGGAGACGTTCGTGGCGGCCATGCCACCAAGGTAGTCGCGTCGGGTCGGGACGTCTGCGTCGGGCCCGTGGGCCGCGACGCACCGGTCGGCGTGTCACCCCGCGGCCGTGGTCGCGGTATCAGCGTGGGTGCGGTGGCGCTCTGTGTCGCACATCCGGGGTGCGATCGGCGCATCCCGGCGACACCAGGAGAGAACCACCATGTGGATCGGATCAGTGCGCATCGGCGTCCGGACATCGAACGCCCCCAATGCGGGCACCGACAGCCTCGTCACCGCGGAGGTGCTGCGCGACGGCGTGCAGATCGCGAACCTGCGCCTCGACTACGAGTACGAGGACGACCTCGAGCGGGGTGCGTTCCGGTACTACACGTACTCGCACCTCACCCGTCGCAACGACCAGACGCCCGAGCTGCCGCCGGGCATCGGCCAGAGCCCGATGCCGTACCCCGACTTCGGCCTGGAGTTCTCCCACGGCGTCTCCGGGCACCTGCGGCTGCGGCTCCACATCCACGGCGACGACATGTGGATCAAGGACAACGTCGACCTCGCCATCAAGCAGGTCCGGCAGGTCGCGACGAGCTTCGACACCCTCGCCTGGAAGCAGGACGCCGCGTGGTCGGGCGCCGGCACCTGGAGTCAGGACGTGGCCCTCAGCACCGACGGCTCCGAGGGCGTGACGACCTGGTCGCTCGTGGCCTGACGCGGCCCCGCCAGGACGTCTTAGCGGGCGAGCTTCTTGTAGGAGATCCGGTGCGGGCGGTTGATGTCCTCGCCGAGGACGTCCTGGCGGTATTCCTCGTAGGCCTGGAAGTTGCCTTCGAACCAGGTCACTTCGGAGTCGCCGCGGAAGGCGAGCACGTGGGTGCAGACCTTGTCGAGGAAGAAGCGATCGTGCGAGATGATCACCGCGCAGCCGGCGAAGTTGAGGATGGCTTCCTCGAGGGCGCGGAGCGTCTCGGTGTCGAGGTCGTTGGTGGGCTCGTCGAGGAGAAGCAGGTTGCCGCCCTCGGCAAGCTGCTTCGCGAGGTGGAGACGGTTGCGCTGACCACCCGAGAGCGTGCCGACCTTCTGCTGCTGGCGGGCGCCCTTGAAGTTGAAGGTGGAGCAGTACTGGCGGGAGTTGATGACCTGCTTGCCGACGATCATCTGGTCGAGGCCGCCGGAGATCTCCTGCCACACCGACTTCTCGGGGTCGAGCGTGTCGCGTGACTGGTCGACGAACGAGGTCTTGA
The DNA here is from genome assembly GCA_031119595.1 of Patulibacter sp. Lineage (GTDB taxonomy): Bacteria > Actinomycetota > Thermoleophilia > Solirubrobacterales > Solirubrobacteraceae > JAGIBJ01. The sequence continues at coordinate 2,262 of JAVHXX010000481.1, forward strand.
CGGTCGGGCCGGTGATGACGTCGCCGCCGTCGGGGGTCTCGTTGCCGGTCATCAGCTTGAAGAGCGTGGTCTTGCCGGCGCCGTTCGGGCCGATCACGCCGACGATGCCGCCGGGCGGCAGCTTGAACGAGAGGTCGTCGAACAGAAGTTTGTCGCCGAAGGCCTTCTGGACGTGCTTGAGCTCGATGACCTCGTTGCCGAGGCGATCCGCGACCGGGATGTGGATGTGGACGTCGTCGAGCTGGACGGTTTCCTGCTGGTCGACGAGCTCCTGGAAGTTCTTCAGGCGCGCCTTCGACTTGGTCTGGCGGCCCTTCGGGGTCTTGCGGACCCACTCGAGCTCCTGGTCGATCGCACGCTGACGGTTCTTGTCGGTGCGGGCCTCGGCGGCCATGCGCTTGGCCTTGGCCTCCAGGTACGTCGTGTAGTTGCCCTCGTACGGGTAGCCGTTGCCGCGGTCGAGCTCGAGGATCCACGTGGCGACGTTGTCGAGGAAGTACCGGTCGTGGGTGACCGCGATGACGGTGCCCTTGTACTCGGCGAGGTGCTGCTCGAGCCAGGAGACGGATTCGGCGTCGAGGTGGTTGGTGGGCTCGTCGAGGAGGAGGAGGTCCGGGGCCGAGAGGAGGAGGCGCGCGAGCGCGACGCGGCGCTTCTCACCGCCGGACAGGCCCGTGACGGGCGAGTCGCCGGGCGGGCAGCGGAGGGCGTCCATCGCCTGGTCGAGCTTCTGGTCGAGGTTCCAGCCGTCGACCGCCTCGATCTGGTCCTGGAGCTTCGCGAACTCGTCGGCGGTCTCATCCGAGTAGTTCGCCGCGATCTCGTTGAAGCGCGCCATCAGGTCGCGGATCTCGGCGAGGCCGTCCTCGACGTTCCCGCGGACGTCCTTGGTCTCGTCGAGCTCGGGCTCCTGCTCCAGGTAGCCGACCGACACGCCCGCGGTGAGGTTCGCGTCGCCGCGGAAGTCCTTGTCGATCCCCGCCATCACCTTGAGGATGGTCGACTTGCCCGCGCCGTTCGGGCCGAGGACGCCGATCTTGGCGCCGTAGAGGAACGACAGCGTGAGGTCCTTCAGGACCGTCGTGTCCGGCGGATGCACCTTGCTGAACTTGTGCATCTGGAAGACGAAGTGCGGAGCCACGTCATCCAGGGTACCGGGCCCGGCCGAACGGGCCGGTGGGAGCTGGGCGGAGGGGCGGCGCCGGGTCGCGGGGGCCGTGCCGGGACGCGGGGGCCGTGCCGGGACGCGGGGGCCGTGCCGGGACGCGGGGCTTGGGGAAATGGCGGTCGCTTTTCGACCGCCACCTCCCCAGGCTCGCGTTTCGGTCCGAGTGCTGCCGGGGTTGGGGACGTGGCGGGCGGGTTTCGACCGCCCCGTCCCCAGGCTCCACGCGGG
>JAVHXX010000482.1 GCA_031119595.1 Patulibacter sp.
CCGGAGGTCCGCGCGGCAAGTCCGAGCGGATGGCCCCGGCCGCACGGCCCAGGCGCGGATAGGAAAGAGGTCCGCTGGTTGGTCCGCACTATCCACGCGGGCGACGGACGCGCCGAATCATGGACTACCTCATGGTTTCCCGGCCGTACACCCGTCGCCTGCTGACGCTGGTCGTTGCCTTGGTGGCCCTGTCGGCCGGGCTCTTCACGGGCGCCGCGCCGGCACAGGCGAGCTGGGCGGCGGCGACCGATCCGTCCGGGCAGATCATGTACGGCGACAGCTGCCCGACGCTGCTGCGGTGCTTCGCGGTCGGCGGTGCGGGCGCGATCGTCACCACGGCGAACGGCGGCACGACGTGGACGTCGATGACCTCGAACACGACGCAGCACCTCTATGGCATCTCGTGCACGTCGACCACGGCGTGTTACGCGGTCGGCGCCGCCGACACGATCGACGTCTACAACGGCTCGACTTGGGCCGTCTCCACATCGAACCCGAACCCGGGAGCGACCCTCGAGGCGATCTCGTGCCCGTCGGCCGGGACGTGTTTCGCGTCGTCGTCGAACGGACAGATCGTGAAGCTCGCTTCCGGCCTGTGGACGGCGAGCGCCTCCTCGACCACGCAGACCCTCAACGCGATCAGCTGCGCGCCGTCGACGACCACGTGCTTCGCGAGCGGCAACGTCGGCACGATCACGACGACCACGAACGGCCTGACGTGGGCCGCGTCGACCTCGAACACCACGAAGATCCTCTACGGCCTGTCCTGCGCGACGACCACGTTCTGCGTGGCCGTCGGCGGGAACGGCGTGATCGACACCTGGAACGGCAGCACGTGGACCGTGCTCGGCACGCTGCCGACGACCTCCCAGCTCAACTCGGTCTCGTGCCCGTCGACGACGCAGTGCGCGGCCTCCGCGAACAACGGATCGATCGACGAGTTCCACGGCGGCACCTGGTCGAACACGACCACCGGGACGACGCTGATCCTCAACGGCATCGCGCTGTCGCCGGACGGCCTCGGCGGCGTCGCCTCCGGCAACAACGGCACGCTGCAGGTGTACCGCTGCACGCTCGGCACCAGCCTCGAGATCGACAACCTCGCCACGACCCTCGCGCTCCCGTCGACCACGCTCACGGGCGCCAATCAGACGGTCACCGGCTCGCTCGGGCTCACCGTCGACGACCAGTCCTCCGGGTACGCCGGCTGGAACCTGCAGCTCGCCGCGACCCAGTTCACGAACGGCTCCCGCACGCTACCCGCGAACGCCGCTTCGATCACGTCGGTGTCGCAGGCGGCGGCCGCCGACAACTGCAACCTGCCGACGAACGCCGTGGCCGCACCGGTCACACTCTCGACGACCGCCGCGAAGATCTACGACGCGGCCGCGGCGACCGGCATCGGCGGCACGAACCTCACGGCCGGTGTGAGCCTCGCCGTTCCCGGCAACGCCTACGTCGGCTCGTACGCCTCCACCTGGACCCTCACCGCGGCGACCGGGCCGTAGCGTTCGGCAGCGCGTCCGTTCGCCGTCCGGACGCGCGCCCGTCGGCACGATCAGTGCGCCCGGTTCCGCTCGGCGCCCGCGGCGCGTACGATCGCTCCATGGCCGAGCTCACCATCGACCAGCTGGCGTCGACCAGTGGATTGACCGCCCGCAACATCCGTAGCTACCAGACGCGTGGTCTGCTGCCCGCCCCGAGTCTGCGCGGCCGGGTCGCGTACTACGGCGAGGAGCACCTCGAGCGGCTCGCGACGATCCGGCAGATGCAGGCCGACGGCCTCAGCCTCAAGCTCGTGGAGCGGTTCATCACCGACCGTGCGCAGGCCGCCGATCAGCTGCTCGAGCTGCGCAACCGCATCCTTCAGGGGATCGACGCGGCGGGGGAGGAGACGACCACCGTCGAGGCGCTCGTCGAGCGGTTCGGGGACTTCAACGGCGAGATCATCGAGCGGGCCGTCACGATGGGCGCGCTCGTGCCCCGCGACGACGGCCTCGTCGGCGTCCCGTACCCCGCGCTGCTCGACATCGCCGAGCGGGTCGTGCGCGAGGGCGTCTCGCTGTACGGCGCGCTCGAGATCGCCGCCACGGTGCAGCGCAGCTGCGCGGCGGTCGCCAAGGCAGCGGTCGAGATGGTGATGGAGCACGTCTGGCGCCCGTACGACGAGGCCGGACGTCCGAGCGACGAGCTCGACGACGTCGTCGCGACGATCGACCGCCTGCGTCCGCTCGCCACGGACGTCGTCAATGCCATGCTGCCGGCGATGCTCACGCGCGAGATCGACCGCGAGATCAACGCCGAACTCGCTGAGCAGGAACATCGTCCCTGACGGCCGTCCGGCGGCGCCCATCCGTGTGGGATGCTGGACCGGATGTCCCCTGCGTCGGATCGCCTCGTGAGCGCGTACGACGCCGTCACCGACGGCCGCTCCGACCACGGCACCCTCGAGGCGGCGAAGACCTGGGTCCCCGTCACCCCGCTGGGCCGCCTCTCGGCCCGCACGATCGACTGGATCCCCGGGCCTCGCCTCGTGCGCGCCCACCAGGTCTCCAGCGGCATCGTGCTGTGGGTCGCGAACGCGATCGGCGCGGTCATCGTGGTCGTCCTGAACGTCCTCGTGATCCCGGGTCGCACGCTGCCCGAGGGCGGGACGGCCCAGCTCGTGTCGCTCCTCGTGATCGGTGGGTACGTGCTCGTCGCGTTCCCGATCGGCGGGGTGGTGATCTACCGCCACTCGAACGGCGTGTGGCGGTGGCTCGCGGAGGACCGCCCACCGACCGACGAGGAGGAGCGCGAGATCCTCCGGTCGCCGCTGCACGCCCTGCGCGTGCTGCTGGTGCTCTGGATGATCGGCGTCCTCATCGCCACGATCCTCGGCGCCGTCGACTCCTGGCGACTCGCCGTCCACATCTTCGTCACGACCCTGATCGGCGGCGTCACCACGAGCGCCTTCGGGTACGTCCTCGCCGAGCGCACCCTGCGGCCCGTGGCGCGGGTGGTGCTCGAGCACAGCACCGCCAGTTCGCCGGTCCTGCCGGGCACGGCGACGCGGCAGCTCCTGACGTGGGCGCTCGGCACGGGCAGCCCGGTCTTCGGCGTCTGGATCGTCGGGCTGCTCGCGCTCACCGGCGCGAACCCTGCCACCGACAACCAGCTGGCCCGGGCCATGATCGTGCTCGCCTCGATCACGCTCACGGCCGGCCTGCTCGCGGAGGTGGTCACGGCCCGCGCCGTCGCCGATCCGATCGTGCGGATGCGCGGCGCGGTCCGCAAACTCACCGCCGGCGACCTGTCGGCGCGCGTGCCGATCGACGACGCGACCGAGGTCGGGTTGCTGCAGGCCGGCTTCAACCAGATGGCCGTCGGGATCCAGGAGCGTGAGGAGCTGCGCGACCTGTTCGGGCGGCACGTCGGCGGTGAGGTCGCCGCGACGGCCCTCGCCCGCGGCGTCGAGCTGGGCGGTGAGAGCGTCGAGGTGGGGGCGATGTTCGTCGACGTCGTCGGTTCGACCTCGCTCGCGATGGAGCGCCCCGCGACCGAGGTCGTCGAGCTCATCAACCGGTTCTTCGACGTGGTCATCGAGGTGACCGAACGCCACGGCGGCCTCGTGAACAAGTTCGCCGGCGACGGCGCGCTGATCGTGTTCGGGGCAC
>JAVHXX010000483.1 GCA_031119595.1 Patulibacter sp.
GCCGCGCCACCGGCGTCGCTCGCAGGCCCGAGGCCGCTCACGTGACCCCGCCGGCTCGGCGCGCGGGCGCCGTCCTCGCGAGCGGCCTCGCGGCCGTGGCGCTGACGGTGACCGTCGCCGGCTGCGGGGGCAAGGCCGCAGGCCGGGCCGTCACCGACCCCACGGATCGGGCCTCCGCCAAGCCCGTCGCCTTCTACGACCATCCCGAGGCGCTCACGGCCGCCGATCGTCTGCGCGTGGCGACCGCCGACGGAGCCCGGCACCTCGTCGACGCATCCGGCCGCATCGTCGACCTGCGCGGCGTGAACGTCAACGGGCTCGTCGACTACGGCCCCAAGGGACTCGCCCCGATCCCGGTCAGGACCGCCGACTTCGACCAGATCGCCGCCCTCGGGCTGAACGTCGTCCGACTCTCGGTGTCGTGGTCGAAGGTGATGCCGTCGCCCGGCACGCTCGACCGGGCCTACCTCGCGAAGATCACGAAGCTCGTCCGCGTGGCGGGCCGCCGGCACGTCTACGTCGTGGTGTCCATGCACAGCGACCGGTACGCGGCCGGTCTGGGCACCGGGACCGAGTTCGACGGCGCCCCGCGATGGGCCGTCGAGATGGGCGGCGCGCGCTGCGGTGACCCGCGCCCGCGGTACTACACGACGTGCGCGGCCGATCCCGCCCGGCACTTCTACGGGAACGCCGTCGTCCACGGGAGGGGGCTGCAGGCCTGGTATGCGGATGCGTTGGCCGCCGTCGCCACCGCCGCCAAGGGCGGCGGCCCCGCGTACAGCGGCGTCGACATCCTGAACGAGCCCACCGACCCCGATGCGAACCCCGACGCGAACGCGACGCTCGGCTGGCGTCGCGAGCTCGCTGCGCTGCAGAAGACGCTCGTCGCGCGCGTCCGCGCCGCCGGTGACCGCGCGCCGATCTGGCTCCAGCCGCAGGGTCCGCGGTCGACCGCCGTCGACGCTCCGGCCGTGCTGCCGTCGCTCGCGGACCACCAGCTCGTCTACGCACCGCACGCCTACATCGACGTCTACGGCACCCAGCCGACCGACGCCACGCAGCAGCGCCTGCCGGCCCAATACGAGGCCTTCGCCGCCGAGGCGAAGCAGCTCGGCGCGGCGCTCGTGGTCGGCGAGTTCCCGGGCGCGGCGGGCGGCATGTGGGAAGACCTGCGTGCCCTTCACCTCGCCGAGCAGCGCAAGCTCGCCGTCGGCGGGATCGCGTGGCTCTGGAAGCAGCCCGCGGCCGGGTATGGCTGGGGCACGGTGAAGCCGGACGGCTCGGCGCGCGCCGACACCCAGGCCGCCGCCGTGCTCGGCGGCGCCCGCGTGGTCGCCGGGGACCCCAAGAACATCAGGCTCATGCCCCACTCCGACCACAGCGTCACCGTCACGCCGCCCGCGGGTGGCCCGCAGACGGTCGACGTGTGGCTCGGGGCGCGGTTCGGCGCCCCGGATGACGACCAGTTGCTCTACGTCCTCGGCGACGGTTCCACGGCGAAGGTGATCGGCGAGTGGTCGCAGCGGGCGCAGACGCCCGCCGGGACGACCACGGGGACGCTGGTCAGACTGCGTCTGGACGGGACGCGATCGCCCGTGCGGTTGGCGCCGGACGCTCCCTAGCGCGGCGCTGGAACCGGCCGGCGTTCCCCGGCTGCGCGTCGAGCGCGGCCAGCGCGCGATGCAGCATGAGGTGCGGATCGGCCTCGCGGATGATCTCCGTGACGAAGCCGCTGCCGTCGACGACGAGCAGCACGCGCTCGGGCAGGTCGCGGCCCTCGGCCGTGCGGGCGACGGCGACACCGATCGCCTTCGCGGCCTTGCTCCCCGGGTCGATCAGGCGCACCACCGCGGGCAGGTGGTCGTCGTCTTCACCGGGCACGTGGCGGGGCGCGTCGGGGGAGATCGTGGCGAGCTTCACCGACATGCCGGCGGCGGCGGCGCGAGCGCCGTCGAGGGTGCGCACCGCTCCGCCGACGCCGCTCATCGACGGATGCCGCGGGACGAGCCCCGTGGGATAGATGAGGAGCAGCATCGGGCGACCGTTCGCGAGGGTGCCGAGGTCGTAGGAGCGGCGCTGCTCGTCGCGGAGGCTGAGCTCCGGCAGACGCTGGCCCGCGGCGACCGTCGGCTTGGAGATCCGGACGATCTTCGCGACGCGCGCGATCTTCGGCGCGAGCAGCTTCTCGATCGAGCTGAGCGGCCCCTCGAGGTAGCGGTGGACGGCCCACCCCATCGACAGCGCGATGATCACGATGGCGGCGGCCGAGAAGGGCCACAGGTGAGGGTTGTCCATCGGGAGGATGTTGCGCGCGGCGAGCGAGCGCAGCACCGGCGCGTGGACGATGTAGGTGACGAACGACGCCGCGGCGATGCCCTGGATGAAGCGGCTGCGCAGCGCGCGCCGGGCCCAGCCGTCGGGGTCGGCGGTGATCGCGGCGACCATCCACCCCATCACGAGCACGATCGCGATGTGGAAGAACCAGATCGTCGTGAAGCGGTTCACGCCGCGCTCGATCTGGAGCATGACCAGGCCGGCGGTGGAGCCGGCGAAGATGAGGGTCGGTGCGGGCTTCGGCAGGCGCCAGAGGTGCGGCGGGCGCAGCACGAGCGCGAGGCCGAGCAGCATGCCGGCGCCGTACATCATCGCCCACGACGGCGGGGCGAACCACGCGCCCCAGTGGTCGCCCGGGACGTCGTGCTTGACGAGCCCGAGCCGCCACCAGACGGTGATGGCGCCGAGCACGATCGGCGGCACGAGGAGGGCGGCGAGGCGACTGCGCTGCGGCCACGTCGACACGGCCCGCAGGAACGGCATGATCGCGAAGGCGACGACCATCGCGAACTGCCACTCGATGCTCAGGTACCAGCCCGGGTCGATGGTGCGGAAGATGTGGTCGGTCGACCAGGTCTGCATGAGGAGCATGCCCCAGGCGAGGTCGCTCCATTGCTGCACGCCGCCGCCGTAGCGCCACACCCACACGATCAGGAACGTGAGGAAGTAGACCGGCAGGAGCCGGAGGGCGCGTTTGAAGAGCCAGGAGCGGCTGGCCGGCAGCGGCCGGCCCGCGAGGACCATGGCGGCGAACTGGTAGTAGATCGCGAAGCCCGACAGCACGAAGAAGATCGGGAGGAGCACGTCGACGTTGCCCAGGAGCACGCCACCGACGGACAGGTCGCGGAAGGCGTGACCGTCGAGGTCGCCGGTCGACGCCTGGTAGGCGTGGAAGCTGACCACGAGCACCATGAGCGCGCGCAGGGCGTCGAGCTCCTGGAGGCGGGCGCTGCGCTTGCGGTCGGCGGTGGCCTTCGCGGCGGCCTCGGCCTTGCCGGCCGCGGTCAGCGGCTCGGCCGGCGCGGCGGCCTTGCCGGACGACGACGGCTTGCGGGAGCCCTTGGAGCCCTTCGTTCTGAGCCAGACCGGGACGGATCCGACACTCATGAGCCCGTCCTCCTCACCCGACGAATGGCGCCGCGCAAGCCTAGCGCCGCGAGCCCGATGACCGCAATGGCGATCACGAAGAGCGGCCAGCGCCAGGAGGTCGGGCCACGCTCGACGCCGGTGACGCGCTGGGCGTCCGGAACGCGCACGGCCACGTCGCCGTTGGCGAGGGCCTGGACGACGCGGCCCTGGACCGAGCCGACGGTGTAGTCGG
>JAVHXX010000484.1 GCA_031119595.1 Patulibacter sp.
AGCGCGACCAGGGCCGCGCCGTCGTCGGGCCGGTGGCCTCGATTGGCCCGTTGTCCAAGGGGATTCCGGGGGCGTTGGCCACGATGTCGCGAATCGTCACTTCGGTGTGACCACGGTCACGGGACGTCATCACGGTGAAGCAAAACGTCATCGACGCGTCACGGTTCGGTCACGGACGCGACACCGGCTCCGCGCAAGGTCCCGGGGGATCAATCCACCCGACCGGGGAGACGCCGTGAGCGCTCTGACACGTGGCCGCTGGCTCAGCAACTGGCAGCCCGACAACGAAGAATTCTGGGAGCGCGAGGGCAAGCCCGTGGCGAGGAAGAACCTCGCCTTCAGCGTGTTCGCGGAGAACCTCGGATTCAGCATCTGGGTGCTCTGGGGCGTGATCGTGATCAACCTCGGGAACATCGGGATCACGATGAGCGTGTCGGAGCAGTTCTGGCTCACGGCCATCCCGAACCTCGTCGGCTCGACCCTGCGGATCCCCTACACCTTCGCGGTGCCCCGCTTCGGCGGTCGCGCCTGGACCGTGGTCAGCGCCTCCCTCCTGCTCATCCCGTCGCTGCTCGCCGCGATCGTCGTGCCGAGCGGCTGGCTCGCCGACCAGAGCCACTCGTCGCAGTTCTGGATCCTCTTCGCCTGCGCCGCGACCGCCGGCGTCGGCGGCGGCAACTTCAGCTCGTCGATGGCGAACATCTCCTTCTTCTACCCGGACAAGAAGAAGGGGCTCGCCCTCGGCATCAACGCCGCCGGTGGCAACATGGGCGTCGCGATCACCCAGCTCCTCGTGCCGCTCATCGTGATCATCGGAATCCCCGCGGCCGCGGTGAAACTGCCGTCCCACGACGTGCACCTCGCCTACGCCGGGTTCGTCTGGATCCCGTTCATCCTCGTCGCCGCGATCGGCGCCTCGCTCTACATGGACTCGATCCGCGAGGCCAGGGCCGACAAGCGCTCCTACGTCCTCGCGCTCAAGGAACGCGACACCTGGGTCATGTCGCTGCTCTACATCGGCACCTTCGGCACCTTCATCGGGTTCTCGTTCGCGTTCCCGGTGCTCATCAAGAACACCTTCCCGGAGTTCCTGGGCCATCATCCGTTCATCGCGAACTACCTCGCCGGGCTCGCGTTCCTCGGCGCGCTCATCGGCTCCGTGTCGCGCCCGTTCGGCGGCTGGCTGTCCGACCGCGTCGGCGGAGCCAAGGTCACGCTCGCGGCGTTCATGGGCATCGCGCTCGCCACGATCGTCGCCATCGTCGGCATCGACAACCGCAGCTTCACCACGTTCTTCGTGGCGTTCATGTTCGTGTTCCTGCTGTCGGGCATCGGCAACGGCTCGACCTACCGGATGATCCCCACGATCTTCAAGCGCCTCGGCGAGGAAGAGGCCGAGCGCACCGGTGAGGACGCGGACGAACTCTTCGTCGAGTACAAGCGCCGTGCCGCTGCCGTCATCGGCATCGCCGGTGCGATCGGTGCCTTCGGCGGCTTCCTCGTGCAGGTCGTCCTCCGCCAGTCGAGCCTCGGCGTCTCCGCCCTGGTGAAGGCCGCGAAGGACCCGGCCGACAAGGTCGCCATCGCCGCCGCCCACTCCGACTGGGCCGTCCCCGCGCTCTGGAGTTTCGTCGCCGCCTACGTCGTGTTCTGCGCCGTCACGTACGCGTTCTACGTGCGCGCCACCGCGAAGGCCCCCGCACCCCGCGCCATGGCCACCAGCGGCGCCTGACCTCAGCCCCTGGTCGGGCCTCGGCCCGACCGTTCTGCGGACCCAAGCGCGGGCGCCGTCCTGATGGGGGTCGGCGCCCGCGCTCCGCTCGGCGTGGCCGGTTCGCCTGGCGGCTCACGGTCTTGGTGAGCTGAGCGGATCTCGCTTGCATCTCCGCGCCCGGCGCGGGAGGCCCGGCCGCAGACGGCCTGAACCTCCCGCGCCGACCACGGATCTGCGGCGCGATCTCTCGCTCAGCGCTCGTGGTTGACCTTGCGCTGGAGGACGGGGCCGTGGCGGTGGCCCTGTGGCGTGCGCGCCGAGGGACGTGGCCCTGGCGATGGTCCCTGTGGCGCCCGAGCCCTCAGGCCTGCGCCGCCGCGGCGACCCGGGCCGCGAGCAGCTGGCCCACGCGGCCCGCGCAGCTCCCGCAGCCGCTCGAGGCGCCGGTCGTCTCGCGGACGGCCTCGACGGTGCCCGAACCGGCGTCGATCGCGTCGGAGATCTGCGCCGCGGTGACGCTCTTGCAGGAGCACACGACCTCCGCAGCGGGGTCGGGTGGGACGCCAGCGAGCAGGCCGTCGAGGACGGCGTCCGGCAGGGCGCCGCCGTCCTCGAGGAGCTGCGTGAGCTGGCCCGCGAGCGAGAGGTCGCCGAGGAGGACGGCGCCGATCAGGTCGCGGCCCCGGAAGACGAGTCGCCGGTACGTGCCGGCTCGCGAGTCGACGGCGACGACCTCGTCGAGGTCCGGGTCGCCGATCTCGCCCGTCGGGCCCCCGCAGGAGAAGACGTCGAGCCCGGGCACCTTGAGGCGGGTGGGCTGGGGCCGACCCCGGAAGCCTGCGGGTCGACCACTCAGGTCGGCACCGAGCACCTTCGCCTGCTCGGCGATCGGCGCCCAGGTGCCGTAGACGGTGCCGTCGTGCTGGGCGCACTCGCCGATCGCCCACACGTCCGGAGCGGAGGTCCGGAGCTGGTCGTCGACGACGATGCCGCGCTCCGTGGCGATCCCCGCGCGCGCGGCGACGGAGATGACCGGACTCACGCCCGTCGCCATCACGACGAGGTCCGCGGGCACCGTCACGCCGGACTGGAGCCTGACCCCGACCACCCGGCCTTCCCATTCGACGAGTTCCTCGCAGCGGGCGCCGACATGGCACGCGATCCCGCGCTGCTCCACGCGCCGCTGGAGCCAGCGCGCGGAGCCTGCGTCGAGCTGGCGGTCCATGAGGCGCGTGCCGCCGTGGACGACCGTGACCTCGGCGCCGTGCTCGGCGAGGGCCGCGGCGGCCTCGAGGCCCAGCAGCCCGCCGCCGACCACGCAGGCCGTCGAGCCGGGGCGCACCGCCGCGCGGATCCGGGCCGCATCGCGGTCCGTGCGCAGCCGGATCACGCCGTGGAGTCCCAGACCGAGGATCGGCGGCGTGGCGACCCGCGACCCCGTCGCGATCACGAGCTTGTCGTAGGGCACCCGCTCGCCGCTCTCGCAGATCACGTGCCGGGCGGCGGTGTCGACGACCGCCGCCGGTGTGCCGAGCGCGAGACGCACGCCCCGCTCGCGGTACCAGGCCTCGTCGCGCAGGGCGAGTTCGCGGGGGCCGTCCGGGGCGAGCGCCCGCGAGAGCGCGATCCGGTCGTACGGCGGCATCTCCTCCGCACAGAGCACGGTCGTGGTCCAGTCGGACGCCGGTCGGTGCCGGTACGCCTCTTCGCTCACCGCGACCGACGCCGGGCCGCCGCCGACGATCACGAGGCGCGTCGGCCGGTCGACGCTGTGCCGCGCCCGGCGCCGCACCGACTCGAGCCGCACCGCGCAGCCCTTGAGCTCCGGCTGGCGCGACGTCGGATCGGTCGCGTCGATCGTGACGGCGTTCACGGCGCCCGCGCCCGGCGTCGCGAACAGCTCACCCCAGTGGAACGGCGCGAAGCACACGCC
>JAVHXX010000018.1 GCA_031119595.1 Patulibacter sp.
GGTGGTGGTGATGCGGCCGTGCTCGAAGAGCGACTTCGCGAGGTTCGCGAGGACCGTCGGGCCGTTCGCGAGCACGTTGCCGTAGAGCTTCAGGAACGACTGGTTGTAGGGCGAGTTCGTCTGACCGTCGCCGAACGTGCCCGCACCACCGTTGAAATGGATGTCGACGGTGACCTTCGTGAAGACCTTCAGCGTCTTCGTCTTCGGCGTGTACTGCGCGCCGGCGAGGTTCAGCTGGCCGAGCTGCAGGTCGCGGAGATCGCCCTGGGGCGTGGCGCCTGCGGCCGCGGGGACCGCCGGGAACGGCTTGCCCGACGCGTACGCCTTCGCGTCCTGCGTGAAGGGCTTGTCGGCGAAGGCCTTGTCGTGCGGGCTCACCGGGGCGCCCGGCGCGTCGACCGCGCTCTTCTGGGTCGGGTAGAGGTCGACGCCCTCGAGCGTGTAGCTCGACGACTCCTGCCCGGAGACCGACACCGTGGCACCGCTCGGGATCGCGAAGGACTGCCCGACCGTCGGCACCGACGGGCCACCGGTGGCGCCCGCGTTCGTGGTGCCGGGCATCGTGGCCTCGGTGAAGGTCTTGCCGCCGCCGGTCTTCGGCTCGAGCTGCACGGCCGGCAGGGCGACGCTCACCTTCATCTCCTGCGGGGTGCTCGTGAGCACCGAGGTGACGGGCGAGCCGCCCGCGGCCGGCGCGGTGGTCACGCCGCCGCAGCGCGCGGCGCCGGGGAGTGAGAGCAGGCGCGTCTCGACCTGCAGCGCCGCGCCGGTGACGGCCGCCCGCTGCTTCGCGGAGAACGCCTTCGTCGACTTGACCTGCAGCCGCAGGCCCTTGCTCGCGGTCTTGGCGGAGCACAGGTGACCGGACTTCGCCTGTGACGACACGGCGGCGGCACGGGTGGTGAGCCGGGCGCGGAGCGTGCGCTGTGCGCGGCTCTCGTGCGGGAGCTTGCCGACCTCGGCCTTCAGGGCCTTCGTCGCGGCCGTGAGCGGCGAGGCGGCCTTCGCCGTGGTCGGGTTCGCCGGGGCGGCGTGGGCGGCGGCCGGCGTCAGGAGCAGGGCGACGACCGCGGCGGCGGTGGCCGCGTGCGCCCGCACGGGCGGCGGATCGGAATAGGGAGGCGTGGGCATTCCGCCACGGTACGAACGGGTCGTGTGGCGCTCAAGCGCTCGGCACGGTCGACCGAAGACCGCCGGTACGCGAGTGCTGGGCCCGGCCCTCAGGTGGCGCTCGTGAGCCGCACCGCGACCTCGGTCCGCGAGCGCACACCGAGCTTGCGGAAGGCGCGCTCGAGGTGCTTCTGCACGGTGCGCACGGAGAGGCCGAGTTCGTCGGCGGCCTCCTGATTGCTGCGGCCCTTGGCGACGATCAGCACGACCTCCTGCTCGCGGCGCGTGAGGCCGGCCTGCTCGAGTTCGTCACCGGTGCGGCTCGGGAGCACGCCGGCCCCCGCCCGGAGCTTCTCCATCTCGAGGGCCGTGCGGTAGGCCTGGATCAGGAACGGGCGGGCGTGGTTGAGGAGGTCGCGCTCGGCGTCGGTGTAGTCGTGGTCGCGGGAGAGCGCGATGCCGAAGATGTGGCCGCGCGGGCTCGGCAGGCAGATCGCGATCTGCGCCTCGACGTTCAGGTGGCGGTAGACCTCGGTGTAGATCTCGCGTGCGTGGAAGTCCTCCTGCGAGACGAGGTCGGAGATCCGGTACGCGCGGCCGTCCTGGGTCTCGCGGTACCGCTCGATCAGGGGATTCTGGTGCGAGTACTGCGCGAAGAGCGGGAAGAGGCCCTCGGGCGGCAGCGGCTCCACGAGCGCCCAGGTGTCCTCCGGCGTCGGGCCGATGTCGTTCAGCGAGGTCCAGTCCGACGGGAGGACCTCGTGCAGTGCCGGCACGAGGTGCCGGCCGAAGTCCTGCCGGTCGACGCTGCCCATCACCTGGCCGACGAGGTGCAGGATCGCGCGGTCGTCGGAGGCGGTCACGGGGTCACCATGACACCCCATCGTGCGGCGGATCGGTCGCCTGTCCGTCGGGCGGCGGTGGTGTGCCGAGTGCGCGGCGTTGCACGCCGCGGGGGATCCGGGTGCGGCTGGGAGCGGTCTTCCGCCCCGGTTCGCACCCGGATCGGCGCCGGGGTGGTTACCGGCGGCGGTGACGGTTCGCGACGACGACCGTCGGTGTGAGGACGGGGAGGCCGAGGATTCCACGGTGCCAGCGCAGGCGGATGTGGACTTCGGCGTTCTGCGGAGGGGTGGGGAGGTGGGGCTGGAGAAAGGACATGAGCGGTCCCGGGGGAGTGGGTTGGTCGTGTCCTTCCTGTCGGCGGAGCGAGGCCGCTCGATGAGCGTCTCGGCGCCGCTCACGCCCTTCCCATACGCAGTGCGTCGGCGCCATCGACCGCGCGTCGAGCGCGGGCGCATCGCCGCTCAAGGTATGGCCGACGCGACCGAACACCCGGGGACGAGCGCGCCGGTCCCGGGCGCGCCCTACGGAGAGAGAGCCCCCCCAATGCAGCAGTCCCGTTTCGATCGCTTCATGGCGACCGCCCGTCTGCTTCCCTCGGCCCCGATCATCGGCTTCGTCGTCGTGCTCGGCGCCTTCGGTCTCGCTCCGGCGGAGGCCGGGGCATCCCGCGCTTCCTGACCCCACCATCCCACCCTTTGCGCCGTCTCGGGTCGGCGCAATCCCCCTGCGCGACGGGCGTCCGAACGGGCGCCCGTCGTCGTTCCGGGACGCGAAGCGGCTCAGAGTCGCGGGTCGCGAGGGCCGATGCGCAGTCGTGGGCCACTCGGCTCGTCGCGGGAGCCGGCGACGGGCTCGGCGGCGCTCGCCGCCGCGGCGAGCTCGCGCGGGTCGCGGGTGAGCCAGGCGTGGAGTTGCTCGTAGACCGCGGGGTGGTTCAGGAGGTCGAAATGGGAGAGGCCCGTGAGGTGGGCGCCGTTGTCGATCTCGAACGGGATCCGGCGGGTACGGCCCTGACCTGAGGCGCTCGGCGCGCGCACGAGCAGGTCACCGAGGACGTGGCCGACCGGTGACGGCGCCAGCGACGCGCCGACGAAGTAGTAGTGCGCGGTCGGCAGGAACGGCTCGTCGGTCGAGCGGTCGCGGAAGAACTCGTCGGGATCCTGGTCGCGCCAGTCCTCCTCGGCCACGGACCCGAACCGCAGGTCCTTCACGCCGGCGCTGCGCCGCTTGAGGATGCCGGCGAAGGCGCGGGACTCCGGCGCGACGTCGAGGGCCCAGCCGAGCAGGTGCACGCCCTTCTCGAGGTCGGCGCCGAGATGCGGCGTGCCGAGGCAGAAGACGTGGTTCAGGTCGGCGGTCCACGGGAGGTCGTCCTCGAGAGCGTAATGACAGGCGCTGCGGGCGATCAGGCCGCCCATCGAGTGCCCGATCAGCACGATCTCCTCGACCGGCGCGGGCCAGTGGGCGGTCAGCCTGGCGATGGTGCGGGCGAGCTCGCGGCCGTTGTCGGAGATGTGCAGGCCGCTGTTGAACCGCACGTAGACCGGGGTGATGCCGAGGTCGTCGCGGAGTCGGTCGCCGAAGGGGATGCGGGGCGGCGGCGCCTCGCCGCCGCGCTCGCGGAGCGGCGGGAGCCCGCGCCAGGCGTCGTCGGTCTCGCAGAGGCCGTGGATGAAAATCGCCAGGCGCGGCGTGGCGGCGGGATAGGCCGCGGCGATGTCCTCGGTGGTGAGTGGCACGTCGGCGCCGCCGGCCCGCACGGTCATCGTGAGTGCGAGTGGGCTGCCGCGCTCGGTGAGGAGGTCGCCCCAGATGCCGTTCACGGCGCCCGCAGCGATCGAGCCGCCGACGGTCGAGGTGAGCGCCGGTGCATCCGCCGGGACGGTGCGGGCCCACGCCGCGCTGCCGTGCTTCGCTGCGCCGCGCAGGGCTCCGCGCACGCCCTTGTAGACCGCGCCCGAGATGCCGTCGTGGATCACCTGCACGGGCCGCGACGCCGGTCCGATCGCCGCGAAGGTGCGGTCGGCGATGGCGGCGTGGGTGTCCTGGGCGAGGGCCCCGCCGGCGTCGAGTGCCTCGCCGAGGAGGTCTCCGATGGCTTCGATGTCGGTGCGCTGCATGGTCGGTTCGCCCGGGGCGTGCTCCCACGGTAGACCCCTCGGGCCGCCCGCTCCGTGACATCGACGGTCACGCCGAGCGGCGGCGGGGCGCGCCACGTCCCTTGACTTCAAGTCCCCTTGAGGTCGTACGGTCGCGGTGCGTCGAATGGGCGGCGCGGGACCACGAGGGGCGATGCGATGCGTGAATCGACGACCACCAAGACCGAGAGCGGCGCGCGGGCGGCGGGCGTCCCGGGCGCCAAGGACGCGATCACGGCGGAGGTGACGGCCTGGGAGGGCGTGCACGCCGAGACGGGCCGCCGCGGCGAATGGTCGCTGCGGGTCGGGCGGCGAGAACTCGGGCATCTGCACGGCGACCGAGTCGCCCACTTCGGGCTCGCGAAGGAGGTGTGGCACGAACTCCACGACGCCGGTCGCATCACCGACCATCCGGTCTTCCCGGGGCGGGTCGGGCCCGCGGCGCGTGCGATCCGCACCGAGGCCGACCGCCACGACGTGGTGGCGATCATGCGCCTCAACTACGACCGCCTCGTCGCCGCCGGGCGCGTCCCGGCCGGGGAGCGCGTCGACCTGCCGGTGACCTGAGCCGCCGCGGCAACCCGGCGCCGCACCGGTTCCCGCGCGGCGCCGCGGCGCCCCCGCGCCGGACCTGGCGCGAAAACGGAGCGCATCCTCCGAAAATTGTTCTATTCTCATAAGCAGTGGAGTGGACGACGACGGAGAGCGAGCAGCGATGACGATGCCCCGGGCCTTGAGCGCGGAGGGGCGGAGCGTCACGTTCGCGGCGCTGTCGAATCCCAACTACCGCCGCTACTTCCGGGGCCAGGCCGTGTCGGTCATCGGCACCTGGATGCAGATGACGGCCCAGGCGTGGCTCGTCGTGTCGATCACCGGGTCGAGCACCGCACTCGGACTCGTGATCGCCCTCCAGACGCTGCCGGTCCTGCTGCTCGGCCCGTACGGCGGCGTCATCGCCGACCGCGTCGACAAGCGCCGGCTCATGGTCGCGCTGCAGTCCGCGATGGGGGTGCAGGCGCTGATCATGGGCCTGCTCACCGTGAGCGGCCACGTGCAGTACTGGGAGCTCTGCGTGCTCGCGGCGCTGCTCGGCCTCAACAACGCCTTCGAGAACCCGGCCCGGCAGTCGTTCGTGCTCGAGATGGTGGGCCCGGAACACCTCCGCAACGCGGTCAGCCTGAACACCCTCCTCGTGAACGTGGCCCGCGCCGTCGGCCCCGCGGTGGCCGGCATCCTGATCGCGGGCGTCGGCGAGGGCTGGTGCTTCCTCATCAACGCCGCGAGCTTCGCCGGCGTGGTCAGCTCCCTGATCCGCCTCGACCGCTCCAAGCTCAGCCCGAGCAAGCCGATCGTGCGCGCCCGCGGCCAGCTCCGCGAGGGGCTGTCGTACGTGAGCACCACTCCGCAGCTCGGCATCCCGCTGCTGATGATGGCGATCACCGGCATCTTCGCCTACGAGTTCCAGGTGACCCTGCCGCTCTTCGCGCACACCAGCCTGCACTCGGGCCCCGAGGGGTTCGGCTTCCTCACGGCGGCGATGGGGGTCGGCGCGGTCGGCGGCGCGCTGCGCGTCGCGACGAGCGGCACGACCGGGATCCGTCCGCTGGTGCGCGCAGCGACCGGCTTCGGCGTCGCGATCCTGCTCACGGCCGTCGCCCCGAGCCTGCCCCTCGCGCTGATCACGATGGCGATGGCGGGCTGGACCAGCGTCACCTACATGACGACCGGCAACACGACCCTCCAGCTCACCGCCGCGCCCACGATGCGCGGCCGCGTGATGTCGCTCTGGTTCGTCGCCTTCCAGGGCACGACCCCGATCGGCGGCCCACTGATCGGCTGGATCATCGCCGCGAGCAGTCCGCGGCTGGGGCTCGGCCTCGGCGCGGTCGCCTGCTTCGCCGTCGCGATCCTCGGCACGGTCGCGTCCCGGCGGCTGATCCGCCCGGAGTTCCTCGGGGGGGATGAGTCCGAGATCGCTGCGGCGGCCATCGGGCCGGCGCCGTCGTCGGATGCCGACGATGCCCCGCCGCCACTCCGCCGTCCCGCGGGCGCCCCGGCGCTGCAGGGCACGCGCGGCTGATTGGCGCGCCGCCGCGGCCGCGCGTCGTCCGACCCGCGCGGCTGACCCCGCCGCCTAGGCGGCTGCGGCCGTGGCGCCGTTCGTGTCGGCGTTGGTGCCGCGGGTGGCCCGCTCCAGCACGAACGACTCGATCTCGATGTCGGGGTCGAGATGGTTCGCGCTGAGGTACGCGGCGACCTTGCTGCCGGTGAGCTCCTCGACGATCGCGACCATCTCGTCGGCCATGGTCTCCGCGTAGGCGCGGCGGCTCTCGAGCACGGGCTCGTCGTGGCCGGCGTCGGCGAGGTTGCGCTCGCCCTTGGTGAGGACGTCCTGCAGCACGACGGTCACGAGCTCGTCGTTGATCCAGGTGCGCACCTTCGTGGCGCCGCGGCCGGTGCGCTCGCTGAGGAGCTGCACGACGCGCTTGGAGATCAGGCCCGCGGCGACCGCGTCGTCCGAGCCGGTGGTGGTGGGAGGCGCATCCGACAAAGCGCGCGGATTGTAAACGTCGCCCGGCTCCACCGCGAGTGCGACTGGACGCGCGGCGCCCGCGCGGTCAGGGCGTGATCAGGTCCGGGCGACGCCTCGCGCGGGTGGGTTCGTGCCACCTCGAGCCCGCGGACTCAGGTGCGGGCGTCGCGGAGCAGGCCCGCGGTGCGCGGCGTGCCCGCCTCGACGGCGTCCCATCCGAGGTCGGCCTCACGCAGTGCGTGCTCGGCCTTGCCGCCGCCGCGGATGCCGAAGAGCCGCTTCGCGTAGAGCAGGTACGCGACGACCGCGAGGTTGATCACGAACGCGATCCCCTTGAACGGTGTCGCGTGCTCGTAGAGCTCGTAGACCTCCAGCGGCAGCAGCGACGCGGTGACGATCAGTGTGAGGTACTCGGCCCACCGCTTCGCCCACCACAGCCCGACCGCCTCGATGCCCTCGATCGCCGCGTAGATCAGCGCGACCGCCGCGAAGAGGTGGAGCTTGTCGGAGTTGAGCGAGAAGAGCCGCTCGACGTCGTGGTTGAGGCCGGTCGTGGCGGCCTTGCCCGTCGCGGTGCCGGTGAGGGCGGCGACCGCGTTGATCACGCGGTCGTGGAGGTCGTCGCGGTTCGCGGAGAAGAGGAGGATCGCCGCGCCGATCAGGCCGAGTCCGAGGAAGTGCAGGAACCGGTTGACGGCGATGAGGCGCAGCACGACCTTGTCGCGCAGCGGCCGCCCGCGCAGCGGGAGCTTCACCTCGTCGCGGTCCGGCGGGAACTCGCGGCTCGGATCGGTCGGGAAGTCGAGCGGGACCCACGCGTCGCAGCGCAGGCAACGGTGCCAGCGGGTGTCCTCGGTGTCGCGGGCGAAGACCTGGTCCTCCGGGCGCAGCGTCTTCGCGTCGGTGCCGAGGAGCTGGTGCCCGGCGACGCCACACGCCAGCAGCTCCCAGTGGAACCGCGGGACGAAACGCCGCGGCTTCACGAGCGCGCCGGGCGCGACTCTGGTCGGGTCGGGCATGCGCCGGAGCGTAGCTGGCCGGTGGGCGGCGCACGCACGCGCCGGTGCGGCGCCGCCGCGCGGCACGGAGGCGCGGCGCCGCGATGACGACCGGGTCGACTCGAGCGGCGCCGCGGTCCATACGTCGATCCGATGGTGTGGGCGGCGTCCGCGGATTAGGATCCCGCGGGTTCCCCGGCGCCCGCACGGCGCGGCGCCGGTCCACGAGGAGTCCCCGGTGTCCACCATCCGTCCCCTGCGGGCCGCGCGTCGCGTGCTCGGTACCGCCCCGATCCTCGCCTGTGCGGCGGCGAGCGCCCCGGCTGCGGCGCTCGCCAGTCCCGCCGACAACCCCTTCTACCAGTACACCGGCAGCGCTCCGCTGAGCAGCGTCGCCCCCGGCACGGTGCTGCGCTCCCGCACGATCAACGTGCACCTGTTCTCGATCAAGACCCCGATCAAGACGGTCCAGCTGCTCTACCGGTCGACGAGCCAGACCGGCGCGCCGACGGTCAACGTGACGTCGGTCCTGCTTCCCCCGCGACGCAACGCGTACAGCGGCAAGCTCATCTCGTACCAGTCGGCGTACGACTCCCTCGACCCGCGCGACGAACCGTCGTACCAGCTCGCCGGGAACGTCACCTTCGGGGGCCTGCTCTCCCAGCTCGAGAACTCGATGCTCTCGACGGCGCTCCTCACCGGGTACACGATCGCCATCCCCGACACCGAGGGCCAGCAGGCGGACTTCGCCGACGGCCCCGAGTACGGCATGAACACGCTCGACGCGCTGCGGGCGACCTTCTCGGCCCCCGAGACCGGCCTCACCGCCACGAGCAAGGCCGCGATGATCGGCTACTCCGGCGGCGCGATCGCCACGCAATGGGCCGCACAGATGGCGCCGACCTACGCCCCGGATGTCAACGCGCGCCTCGTCGGCGCGGCGATGGGCGGCGTGCTCGTCGACCCGGCCCACAACCTCGACTACGTGTCCGGGAGCAAGACCTGGGCGGGGGTCGCACCGATGGCGATCATCGGCACGGCTCGGGCGTTCGGTGTCGACATGACCCCGTACCTCAGCGCCTACGGCCTGAAGATCTACGCGAAGCTCCAGAAGGCGCCGATCGCCGCGGTGCTCGCGCAGTACCCCGGCCTCACGTGGAAGCAGCTCGCGAAGCCCGAGTACCCCACGGCGTCGAGCGTGAAGCTGTTCGTCGACATCGCGAACCAGGTGATCATGGGCCACGACGGCCACCCGACCATCCCGCTCTACATCGGCCAGGGCGCCCACGGCGAGACCGAGGGCACGGCCGGCGACAAGCCGGGGATCGGCGAGGGCGACGGCGTGATGATCGCCGGCGACGTCCGGCAGCTCGCCTACCAGTACTGCAGCCAGGGCGTCCCGGTCTACTACCGCGAGTACCCGAACAAGTCCCACACGTCGTCAACCATCCCGTGGGCCCAGGCCGCGATCCCGTGGATGCTCAACCGCTTCGGCAAGAACCCCTCGCCGTCGAACTGCAGCCTCATCACGCCCGGCAACCCGCTCACCCCGATGGTCTACACGCCGGCGGTCAGCGCGAGCTAGGCGGCGCGGCGGCTCGCGCATGCACCGGAAGTTAGACGGAGAAATCGACAGGACATCTCCGACGATTTCTCCGTCCAACTTCCGGTCGATCGGCGCCGTCGGCCCCGGCGCCTCCGCCCCGACGCTGCCGCCACCCCGGCGCCGCCGGGCGGTCCCGCCCCGCCGCCCCGCGGTGGGAGACTGGCCGCATGCCGGCGCCGCCGCTCACGATGCCCCTGCTCGTCGGTGACGGCGTGGTGCTGCGGGCCTGGTCGACGGCCGACGTGCCCCTGATCCAGGAGGCCTCGCGCGACCCGGTCATCCCGGGCTACACGACGGTGCCGCGCAGCCCGGATCGTGAGGCGGCGGAGGCGTTCGTCGAGCGTCAGCACGGCCGCAGCCGCGACGGCGAGGGATGGTCGTTCGCGATCGCCGACCCGTCGACCGACGAGGCCGTCGGCCAGATCGGCCTGTGGTTGTACGACCTGTCGCGGGGCGCCCTGAGCGTCGGCTACTGGGTGGTGGATCGCCACCGCGGCCACGGCATCGCCGGCCGCGCGCTGTCGACGCTCGTGGAGTTCGCGGTCACCGTTCCGGAGGTGTTCCGCATCGAGCTCCAGGTCGAGCCGCACAACCTCGCCTCGCGCCGCACCGCGGAGCGGGTCGGGTTCGAGCGGGAGGGCCTGCTCGTCGACTGGCTCGACGTCGACGGCGAACGCCGCGACGTGCTCGCCTACGCACTCATCCCGCGGCTGCACCTGGCCTAGGGCGGGCTGCGGATCACAACGGGGGCATCTGGTTGCGGAAGCGGAGCTTGCCGCGGAGCGCACCGATGATCAGCGCGATCACGACGATCACGATGATGGCGACGCCGATCGGGCTGACTGACGCGACGACCATGCTGCCACTCAAGCACTCGCGCGGCGGGGCGTGCCGGGCGTGTGCGGTCAGGCGGTCGGTCGGATCGTCCAGCGGCTCGCGTCGAGGTCGTCCGGGTCGGTGGCGGTCGCGCGGCCGTCCTCGGCGAGCTTGCGCAGGTGGGCCCAGAGCGAGTAGCGGGCGATCGGGAGGCGGCGCTCCTCGACGTCGCCGTAGGTCGCCGGAATGAGGTCGTCGACACTCGCCGGGCCGTCGAATTCCCCGAGCGCCGCGGCGACCTTGGCCTCGCGGGCGAGCCGGTGGTCGATGATCGTCTGGATCGCCGGGACCGGATCGGTGAAGACCAGGCCGTGCGCCGGGGCGAGCGCGCGGATCGGCGGGCTCCACGCGAGCAGGCGGCCGAGCGAGTCGAGGTAGTCGCCGACGCCGCCGTGCGGCGGGATGATCACGACGGTGCTGCCGTGCATGACGTGGTCGCCGGTGAACAGCAGCCGCTCCTCGTGCAGCAGGAAGCAGAGGTGGTCGTGGGCGTGGCCCGGGGTGTGGATCGTCTCGAGGGTGAAGTCGTCCGTCTCGATCAGGGCGCCGTCGTCGATGGTCGCGTCGACCCGGAACTCGCCCGAGTGTTCGAAGGCGAGCACCTTCGCACCGGTGCGCTCCGCCACGAGCGCCGCGCCGGGCCAGTGGTCGTGGTGGCCGTGCGTGATGAGGATGAGGCTGATGCGGTCGGCGCCGGCGCGCACGATCGCGTCGACGTGCACGGGGTTGTCCGGGCCGGGGTCGACCACGACGACATCGCCCGTGCCGTCGACCGGGCCGACGAGGTACGTGTTCGTGCCCTGGCCCGTCATCACGCTCGGGTTCGGGGCGAGGATGCGGCGCACGAGCGGCGAGAGCACGTCGACCGCGCCGGGGATCGTGAGCGGGACCTCGTACGCGGCGAGCGGCGGCTCGCCTGCGCGGTACGGGGTGTGGAGGGCGTCGTCGGGATCCCAGGTCACGACGCGGCCCGCGGGTCGGCGGTCACGAGGTGCGCGCGAGTCGTCATGCGGTGTCCCGCGGGTCGTTCGCGCCGAACGACGGCACGTCCTGGAGCGCCGCGGCCTCCGCCAGGGCCTCGGCCGCGGTGGTCGAGCGCGCGAGCTGGTGCAGGCTCCAGACGGTCGGCGGGCGCATGACGAGCTCACCGGCTTCCTGCCGGGCGATCGCGTCGACGGGTCGCATCCAGGCGCCCTCGATCGCCTCGCGGCCGTCGTGCAGGAGCTGCTGGCCGGCGGGCGCCTGCGCGAGGAAGAAGCGGGTGTCGTAGCGGCGCGAGCGGCCCGGCGGCGTGATCCAGTGGGACACGTAGTGCATGGCGGTCAGGTCGAGGCGCAGCCCCTCGGTCTCCAGCACCTGGGCGAGCGAGCGCTCCTCGCGGTCGACGGCCGCCCGGTGCTCCGCGAACCGCGCGGCGAACGCGTCGTCGGAGAAGTGCAGCGGCGCGCCGCTGTGGGCCCAGGTCGCGGGGAGGAGGCCGGCCTCCTCGAACGTCTCGCGGATCGCGGCGACCCAGTACGCGAGGCCGCCGTGGTCGATCCCGAGCCGCGCCGAGGCCTCGGCGTCGGTGCGGCCGTCGCAGAGCGCGAGCACGGCAGGGTCGCCGTCGGCCGGCTCGACCGCGCCGCCGGGGAACACGGACACCCCGCCGACGAACGTCGACTCGAGGTTGCGCCGCAGCAGGCACACCTCGAGCTCGCCCGCCGCGCTGTCGCGCACGACCAGCACGGTGGCCGCCGGCCGGATCGCCACCGGCGCCGTGCCGGGACGGGCGGCGTCCGGAGGACTCGCGGCGTCGCGGGCGACGGCGTGCCGCGTCGCGGCGTGCCCGGAGCGCTGCGCCGTCGCGTCCGGGGGCGGCACGGGCGCGCCGTGCGGTGGTGAGGCGTCGGGGGACACGGTCCCCGTCACGCTACTTCGCAGGCGAGACGGCCCACGCCCGGATCTTCCGGCCGGGCCGCGCGACCCTCAGACCGCCGCGGCGCCGGTCTCGGTGAGGTAGTCCGCGAGGATCGCGTCGATGGCGCTCGTGTCGTCGCCGGCGGTGCCGTCGATGACGGAGCTGACGATGCGGCGCTTGTTCTCGATGAGCTGCGCGATGCGCTCGTCGATCGTGCCGCTGGCGAGCAGGTACCAGGCGGTGACGGAGTCCTCCTGGCCGATGCGGTGGCAGCGGTCCTCGGCCTGGTCGTGCTCGGCGGGGGTCCAGCCGAGTTCGACGAAGGCGACGTCGGAGGCGGCCGTGAGCGTGAGGCCGTGGGCGGCGACACGCAGTGAGCAGACGCAGAGCTGCACGGCCGGGTCCTCCTGGAACCGCTGCACGGCGCGGTCGCGGACCTCCGGCGAGTCGGCACCGAGGATGTGGACGGCCTCGGGGAAGCGGTCGGCGAGGGCGTGCTGCACGTCGACGTGGTTCGCGAACACGACCAGCTTCTCGCCGGACTCGAGGAAGTCCTCGATCCACGAGGCGGCCATCTCGACCTTGCCCTGACCGGCGAGGCGGCGGAGCGCCCCGAGCTTGACGAGGGCCTTGCCGCGCTCGGCGGAGGTGAGCTTGCGGTCGAGCTCGTCGGTCCCGCCGAACTGCTCGATGAGCCAGCCCATGAACTCCCGCTCGGCGCGGGCGTAGTCGGTGGCGTTCGACAGCTCGACCGGCACGACGGCGCGCTGTTTGTCGGGGAGCTGCGGGAGCACGTCCTTCTTGAGGCGGCGCAGGTAGCAGGTGCGGCGCAGGTGCCAGTGGAGGCGCTCGCGCTCCTCCGGCGACCCGAACCGCCGCTCGAACCCGGCACCGCTGCCGAACTCGCCGAGCCGGCCGAGGATGCGCAGCTGTGGCACGAGCTCCTTCGGCCGGTTCACGAGCGGCGTACCCGTGAGCGCGAGGCGCAGCGACCCGCTCGGGAGGTCCTCGGCGAGGGCCTGCACGGCCTTCGTGCGCTTGGCCTTCGGCGACTTGCAGTAGTGCGACTCGTCGAGGATCAGCGCGCCGGGGGCGAGCTTCGCGAGGTCCTCGCGGTGCCACTCGACGATCTCGTAGTTGAGGATCAGGAGGTCGGCATCGGTCGACTGCGCGCCGCGGCCGGTGAACACGCGCCGCGTGCGGTGCGGCAGCCAGCGGGAGGCCTCGCGCTCCCAGTTCAGCTTGAGCGACGCGGGGCAGAGGATGACCGCCGGGTAGGCGTTGTCGGCCTCGATCGTCTGGAGCGCCTGGAGCGTCTTGCCGAGGCCCTGCTCGTCGGCGATGAACGTGCGGCGGCGGTCGAGGGCGTACTCGACGCCGGCGACCTGGAAGGCCATGAGCGCCTCCGCCGACATCGGCAGCTCGAGGTTGCCCGAACCCTCGGTCGCGCTCGACATCGCGACGATCTCCTCGGCGCGGCGGTGCTCCTCGGTGAGGCCCTCGAGCAGCTCGATGGTCTCGTCGTCGAGTTCGAGGTCGTAGTCCTCGGCGTACTGGCGCAGCGCGGCCGCGTTCCAGGCGTCGGCGATGAGGATGTCGTCCTCGACGGGAGCGTCGTCCCAGGACTCCATGTCGCGGGCGGCGCCCGGCAGGCCGGCGAAGGCCGTGGCGGCGTCGTCGCCCCACTGGACCGCGAGGCGCAGCTCCACGCCGCCGTCGCTGAGGTCCTCGACGGTGAGCGTCGCCGCGCGGACGGGCTCGTCCGGGCGCTCGTCGATCGCCTGCAGGCAACGCTGCGCGCGCGGGTCGAGCTTGAGGTGCGGATGGTCGTCGATGAGCTTCTGGACCACCTCGGCGCCACCGGGCGTGAGCGGGATCCGCCAGGTGTCGGTGGCCATCGCGACGGCCGGGTCGTCATCGAGCGCGAGCGGGTGCGCGTCGGCGTCACCGGAGATGACGAAGCTCGGCTCGCCCTCGGCGCGACGGGCGGTGATGGTGGCGTCCCAGCGGAGCTCGCCCTCCATCCAGGCGCGCACCGTCGGCGACATCTGGAGCTCGTGCCCCGCGTGGATCAGCTGCGACAGGCCGACGGCCGCCTCGACCGTGGCGGCGGCGGTCACGTACTCGCCGTCCTCGACCGTCGAGTTCGGGATCACGGCCTGGACGTCGGCGGGGCGGTTCGTGGTGACGAGGATGTCGTCGCGACCGTTCGTGAACCGGACGGTCATCTCGTCGCTGTCGCCGGGCTGCGGTTCGCGCGGCGGCAGCGGGGCGATCACGCGCCGCTGGATCGACCGGACGGCGTCGACGCGCTCGCTGAGCTTGCGGGTCCAGAGGACGTCCTCGCGGCGCTCGTGGAGATCCCACATCGCGCGGGCAGAGTCGGGGTCGAGCTCGACGCTCACGCGGCCGATCTCGGGGTGCTTGAAGTGGTCGAACTGGCGGACGATCTCGAGCAGCTCGGGGTCGTCCCAGGTGTCCATGAAGCTGATGCACTCGGGCCCGTTCTTCACGGGCGCGACGAGCTCGAGGGCGTACGCGTGCGCGCGCCGGTCGATGAGCGTCTG
The DNA here is from genome assembly GCA_031119595.1 of Patulibacter sp. Lineage (GTDB taxonomy): Bacteria > Actinomycetota > Thermoleophilia > Solirubrobacterales > Solirubrobacteraceae > JAGIBJ01. Next base: position 14,575 of record JAVHXX010000018.1, read on the forward strand.
GAGGTGGGCGGCATCCTCGTCGGAGATGCGCAGCTGCTCGAACGACGCCGCCATCTTGAGCATCGAGGCGGGCCGGTCGTTGATGAGCCGCACCACCCAGGAGCGGTTCGACGAGTCGAACTGCCGGCCCGGGACGGCCCGCACGGCCTCGATCAACGGGAGGTCGTAGGGGGTCTTCAGGACTGCGTCGTTGCCGAAGACCGTGATGGAACGGTCGGCGGGGGCAAGAGCGGCAGCGGGCAGGGTCATTTGAGGGCTACATACCCTAGGGCTCTTCGCGCGCGCTCGCGGTCGGGCTGGCGCGACCGCCGCGCGGGTCGCTCGCGGCGCCGTCGTTTTGCAGGCGTTCGTGGGGTTGGGCGGGTGGTGGGCGATCGCGTGCCGCGGGGCCTTCGCAGGGTCTTCGCGGGGTCGCCGGGGGCGGTTTCGCGGCGCGGCCCGGGGTGCCGCGGCGGCTCGGGCCGCGGGATCCGGGGTGCGGCCTGCAGTGGTCGTTCGCTCTGGTTCACACCCGGATGCGGGTGGCGCGCCGCGAGCGGCCCGAGTTGTCCGGACCGTCATAACAACGCTTCATCACGCTGCGAGGGTCGGTGGATGGCCCGGGAGCATCCACATCGACGCCGCCGTTCGGCGATCGCGCTCGGGGCGGTCGCGTTCGTCGGACTGTGCCTGCTCGCGGCGAGTTGCGACGACGGCCATCCCGCCACCGACGTGAACCACCAGCCGGGCACGGAGACCACCGCGACGACGCCGGCGGACCCCAAGCTGCCGTTTCCCCCGACCGCCGACGAACCCGCCACGAGCGCGGGGCACGCGGCGAAGCCCGCGGGCACGGTCGTGACGATCGGCGGTCGGCCCGAGGGCGTGGCGGTCGACTCGGCGTCGGACGCGCTCGGCGTGTCGACGGACGACGCCGCACACGACTTCGCGATCTACGACGCCCGCACCCTCGCGCTGCGCCGCACCGTGACGCTCGCCTCCGGTGCCCGACACGTGACGGCCTCGGGCGACGGCCGGTTCCTCGTGCCGCTCGAGGGTGCCGCGACGTTGGCGTCGGTCCCGGCAGCCGGCACGGCCCAGGGCGCCGGCAACGCGAGCGCCTCGACCGCGCCGACATCCGTGACGGTCGGCGACCACCCGCACAACGTGCTCGTCGTCGGCCGCGACACGCTCGTCGCCAACGAGTACGGCGACTCCGTCACGGTCATCCGCGACGGCAAGGTGCGCGCGACCGTGCCCGTCGACGTGCAGCCCGGCGGCATGGCGGACGTCGGCAACGGCCAGGTCGCCGTGATCTCGGTGCGGGCGTACACCGTCGAACTCCTCGACCTGGAGACCCTGACCACCGGACCGTCGCAGAACGCCGGATACGGGCCCTCGCATGCGGTCGGCGATCCGATGACCGGCCGCGCCTTCGTGGTCGACACGCGCGGCGGCAACCTGCTCACGTACGCGACGCGTCCGCGGCTCAAGTTCGCGGGACGCCTGCACCTCGGCGGGTCGCCGTACGGCATCGCCTTCGACGCGACCCGCGCCCGCCTCTGGCTGACCGACTCCGGCGCCGACCGCCTCTACGAGATCAGCACGACGGGCACGCCGAGGGTCATCAAGACCTTCCCGACGGTGCGCCAGCCGAACACGGTCGCCGTCGACCCGTCGACCGGCGCGGCGATCGTCGCCGGCGAGGCGCGCGGCCAACTGGAGCGGATCACGCCCTGACGCGCGCTGCGACCGACGCGCGACGGGATCCGGGTGCGGTTCGCAGCGGTATTTCGTCGTGGTTCGCACCCGGATGGGCCGGGGCAGCGCTGCGGTCGGTGTGTGACGGATGACCAGTCGCTAGGTTTCCGGGGGTGAGCACGCCGATCTTCCGTCTCGTCACCGGTCCTGCGGCCCTGGCCAGCTCGCCCGCGGACTGGGTCGAGGACCTCCTCACGGACGGCCACGTGAGCCTGCTCATCGACGACGGTGGCATCCAGGCCATCAGCGACGCCGCCCACGCGCTCGGCGCCGACGCCGTCACGGTGCTGCGCACCGAGGCCACGCAGGCCGAGCAGGAGCAGACCGTCCGTCGCCACACGCACGGTCTGCCGATCGTCTGGATCGCCTCCGGTTTCTCGGATGAGGCCCGTCAGTGGGCGACCTCCCGCGGCCAGATGACCCTGCTCGTCGAGTCCGACGGCACCCTGAGCGACGACGAGCGCGGCCGCATCGCCCGCTTCGTCGCGATCCTCGGCCGCCAGACGGACTAGTCACCCGCGGGCCGGCCGGCCCGCGTGCCGTTCCGGATCAGGCGCCGCATTCTGCCCAACGGGTGGGTGGAATCGACCGTCTGATGCGGTGCCCGCGTGCCGTAGCGATCAGGCGCCGCATTCTGCCCAACGGGTGGGTGGAATTTACCGTCTGATCTGGCGCTGCCTGCTCGCGCGCGCTCAGCCGAGCATCCGCCGCCACAGCGTCCGCAGCGCGGCGGTGGTCTCGGCGGCGTTGCGGTGGTCGTCGTGGGCCGGGGCGAGGGGGCCGGCGAGGATCTCGTTCGCCGCGCCGACCAGGGCCGCGGCGGTGAGTTCGGCGTCCTGGGCCGGCACGGCGCCGATGCCGATCCCCTCGCGCAGCAGGCCCGCGAGCGTGGTGCGGTAGGCCGCGCGGAACTCGAGCCGCACCGCCTCGACGGCCGGGTCCACGGGCTCGGCGATGAGTGACCACGCGAGGGTCGGGTTCACGAGGGCGCGGTCGGCGAACGACGCGATGATCGCGTCGACCTGGGCGAGCGGGTCGCCGTCGTGGGCCGCCGCGGCGGCCCGGGCCACGTCGAGCTCGTGGCCGCACACGTCGCGGAAGACCCCCGCGAACAGCTCCGCCTTCGACGGGAAGTGCCGATACAGCGTGCCGCTCGCCACGCCGGCCCGCTCCGCGATCACGAGCACCGACGCGCCGCCGTAGCCGACCTCCTCGACCACCCCGCGCGCCGCGGCGATGAGCCGCTCACGGGTCGGCATGGCCTGGGCCGCGGCGGCGCCTGCGCCACCACCGCCGCCCACGGAACCTTCCGCGGCCCGGGTCGCCGCGGCGCCACCCGCGCTCCGCCCGCTCACGCCGGCAGTGCGCGGTCGACGATCGACCGCGCGTCGACGCCGGCCGGCAGGGTGCCGTAGACCCGGCCGCCCTGGCCACCCAGGCGCGTGGCGCAGAACGCGTCGCTGACGGCCTCGGGTGCGGCGCGCACGAGCAGGCTCGCCTGGAGCGTGACCGCGAGGTCCTCCACGAGGCGGCGGGCGCCGAACTGGGCCGCCCAGGCGCGCTCCGCGGGGCCGCGGTCGTCGCCCGGGGTGCTGCCGAGGAGCGTGTGGGCGTGCTGCTGCACCTCGGCGAGGTGGCCGTCGAAGTGCGGGTTCGCGCCGGTGGCGAGGGCGCACTCCTCGAGGAAGGCGGGCAGGACCTCGGGCTCGCGCTGGATCGCGCGGAGGACGTCGAGCGCGGCGACGTTGCCCGAGCCCTCCCAGATGCCGCCGAGCGGCGCGTCGCGGTAGAGCTTCGGCAGACCCGAGTCCTCGGCGTAGCCGTTGCCACCGAGGCACTCGAGCGCTTCCGCGGCATGGGCCGCGGCGCGCTTGCAGATCCAGTACTTCTCGACGGCCGTGGCGAGGCGGCGGAAGGGTGCATCGGCTTCGTCGTAGGCACGGGCGACGCGCAGCGCGGTGGCGGTCGCCGCCTCGGACTCGAGCGCGAGGTCCGCGAGGACGTTCGTCATCGCGGGCTGGTCGACGAGCTTCGCCCCGAACGCGCTGCGGTGCCGCGCGTGGTGCACGGCCTCGAGCACGCCCGAGCGGATGCTCGCGGCCGCGCCGAGGAGGCAGTCGAGACGGGTGTGGTTGACCATCCGCACGATCGCCGGCACGCCGCGCCCTTCCTGGCCGACGAGCCGCGCCCGCGCGCCGTGGAACTCGACCTCCGACGACGGCAGCGACCGCGTGCCGAGCTTGTCCTTCAGGCGCTGGAACTCCATGCCCGGACCGCGCTCGACGAGGAAACACGACGGCGCGTCGGACTCGTCGGTGGTCTGCGCGAGGACGAGGAAGACGTCGCACGGCGGGTACGAGCAGAACCACTTGTGGCCCCACAGCTCCCATTCGCCGTCGCCGACCGGGACGGCGCGGGTGATGTTCGCGCGGACGTCCGAGCCGCCCTGACGCTCGGTCATCGCCATGCCCGCGATCGCCGCCGCGGCCGGGTCGAAGGAGGTCAGGCGCGGCTCCCACGTCGCGGCCAGCTCCGGTGCGCCGTCGCGCAGCGCGGGCACGACGGCGTACGTCATCGAGATCGGGCACATCACGCCGAGGTCGAGCGAACCGTACGTCATGAAGGCGGCGCCGCGGACGACGTGCGCGCCGGGCTGCGGCTCGGCCCACGGAAGCGCGTGGAGGCCACGCTCGACGGCCCCGTGCAGGAGCCAGAACCACGACGGATCGAGGTCGACCGCGTCGATGCGGTTGCCGTAGCGGTCGTGGGTGAGGAGCTTCGGTTCGTTGGCGTTCGCGCGGCGGGCGTGGTCGCGCGCCTCCTGGCTGCCGGCCACGGCGCCCGCATCGCGGAGACGATCCGTGCCCCACGCGCCGCCCTCGCGCGCGAGCGCCTCCCGCAGCGGCAGGTCGACGTCGAACAGGTTGAGCCCGGCGACCGGCGGCGCCTGGTTCTCGACACGCCGCGTCCGCGCATGCAGCGCGGCCGCGTCCAGGGGCTGGGAGGCCGTCTCGGTGCTCATCCGGTCATCGTTGTGAATCCCGATTCACATGTCAATCGGCCAGGCGTCCGTGGGGT
>JAVHXX010000485.1 GCA_031119595.1 Patulibacter sp.
CGCTAGGCGCGGGCGGCCGCGCGGGCGCGGCGCTGGTCGACCACGCGGATCTGCGGGGCCGAGGCCGTGATCCAGGCCGGACCGCCCGGCTCGAACGGCACGACCCAGGCGTCGCCGCCGAGGATCGTGGACGGCGCTGCGCCCGCACTGGCGGGCTGGCGCTCGGCGGTGGGCTGCGGAATCGTCACGGTGGCGTGAAGCATGCCAGGGGGTTCGGCGGTCACCTGCGGGATCCTGCGCCCACCGGCCTTGCCCGACGCGTCGGCCGCGCCTGATCGTCGCTCGACCGTCGCCACGTGGCGACGACCCGGCCTGCGAGAACCGGAGCGGCCCATCCCGTGAGCGCGCGCTGCACACACGCGCCAGAAGTGCAACGGGAATCACTTTTCGGACGTCGGATTACCCGTTCGGGCAGTCGGGTAACCCATGGGCCCTGAGCGTCCGCGGACACGGAGGTACCCGTCAGGACCACAGATCGATGCGCAACGCCGTGACCCCCGAGATCGCCCGTCGTTGTTGGTTGCACCCTCAGGACACAGCTTGACCGACATCACAGAACGCTGTTCAATTTGCAGTGTCGCTCAGCGAAGTTCGGTCCCGAAATCGACGTCGAGCGTCCCTGTCACCACTGTCCCAGAGGTTCTCCGTGTTCCTGAAGTCCAAGCGCGCGGCCATCGCGGCTGCCGTGTGCGCCATCGCCGGCGGCGCTGCCGCCGCCCCGGCCGCCCAGGCCGCCGAGCCGGCTCCCGTCTACGGTCCGCAGCAGCTCGCCTTCCTCGGCGCGTTCTCGTACTCGATCGCCCACTACTCGCCGAACCTCGTCCCGCCCGGCACGAACAACTGGTCCTGCCGCCCGACGGCCGCCAACCCCACCCCTGTCGTGCTCGTGCACGGCACGTGGGAGAACGCCTACGACAACTGGGCGTACATCGCCCCGCGTCTCCAGGCCTCCGGCGAGTGCGTCTACGCGCTGAACTACTCCACGAAGAACGCGCCGTTCAACGGCACCGGCTCCATCAAGGCCTCGGCCGGTGAGCTCGCCACGTTCGTCGACAAGGTCCTCGCGCAGACCGGCGCCAGCAAGGTCGACATCGTCGGTCACTCGCAGGGCGCGATGATGCCGCGTGCGTACATCAAGTACTACGGCGGCGCGTCGAAGGTGAAGAACCTCGTCGCCCTCAACGGCACCCAGTCCGGCACCACGCTCGACGGCATCGGCACCCTCGGCAACGAGCTCAAGGTCATGAGCGGCGTCGCGGGCGTCATCGGTGACGCGGCGCGCGACCAGGTCGTCGGCTCGCCGTTCCTCACGGACCTCAACGCGGGCGGCATGACCGTCTCGAGCGTGCGGTACACCGCGATCGCCACGAAGTACGACGAGGTCACCACGCCGTACACCAACGCGTTCATCACCGACAACCGTTCGGGTGCGTACGTCAAGAACATCACCCTCCAGGACGGCTGCGGCACGAACTTCGCGGAGCACCTCTCTGAGCCGTACAGCGCTCGCACGCTGTACTTCGTGAAGCAGGCCCTGGGTCTCTCAGTTCCGCCGACGCCCACCTGCGACATCCAGCTGCCGATCTTCTAGATCGACGACGCCCGCGGACACGCGCGGGTTCTTCTTCGGCCGCCTCCAGACGGCCGATCCGACGACCGGTTTGCGATGACCGGAATGTTGGGACGCTGAGCGGGGCGGCCGAGAGGCCGCCCCGCTTCGTTTCCGGGAGCAGGCGCGCCGGTCCCGCGGATTCCCTGGCGCGTCGGCGGTTCGACTGGCAGGCTGGGCGCATGGCGCGCCGGGCGACGATCTTCCCTTCCGGTGAGGGACCGGGGACGGGATCCGCCGGCCTGCACGCGCCGGCCGACGTCCTCCTGGCGCTGCTGAAGGTCGACCAGGCCGATGTGCTCGCGAACCGCGAGGGACGGCTCGGGACCGGGCAGCGCCGGAACCGGCGGCGCGCGAACGTGGGCCGCGCGGCGGCCTGCGGCGCGCTCGGCGTGTTCTTCCTCGTGGGCGCGCGGCGCAGCGTCGACCACGGCGGCCAGTGGTTCGTGCCCGTCCTGATCGGCGTCGTCTGCCTGGCGCTCGCGGCGCTCTTCGCCTACGCCGCGTGGCACCGCGACACGATGCCGGTGCGGTGCCTCGTCGGTCCGGCGGAGGTCATCCTGGTGAGCGTCGGCCGCGGTGGCGTGGCCGCCAAGCTCGTCGTCGGCGGGGAGTCGTGTGGGTTGCCGTCGCTGCGCAACGCCGACACCATCCGGCGTGACTTCGAGGCGCAGCTGCGGCCGGACATGTCCTACCGCGTGTACGTGGTCGGGCAGCCGGGCACCGCCGCCGTCGTGGCGATCGAGCCGGACTGACGCGGCTCCGCCTCGGACGTGCGGCGCCGACCCGGCGGCGCTCAGTCGTGGCGGGCCGGGGCGCCGCCGCAGGTCACTGGTCGAGCTGGTCGATCGTGCACTCGGCCGGTGGCTTGTCGTCGCGCCAGCGCAGGAGCTTGGCGCCGTGCCGGATGCGGCCGGCGCTCACCTGGTCGAAGCTCACCTCGATCACGAGCTCGGGTCGCAGCGCGACCCAGGCCAGCTCCTCCTCGGGCCGCCAGCGGCTCGGGTCGGCGGAGCCGCGTTCGCCGGTCTCGTAGGGCGCGAGGGTGTCGACGAGGTCGCGCTTCTCCTTCGCCTTCAGGCCGCTCGTGTGGCCCACCACCCTCAGCTCGCCGGCCTCGTCGTAGACGCCGAGCATGAGCGACCCGACGGTGCCCGGCTCCTTGCCCGTGCGGTACCCGGCGACGACGGCGTCGATCGTGCGCTGGCGCTTGACCTTCACCATCGCCTTGCGCTCGCCGGGCAGGTACGGCGAGTCCAGGACCTTCGCGATCACGCCCTCGAACCGACCCGTGAGCCACTGCTCGGCCTCCGCCGGAGTGTGGACCAGCGGCGTGAGCGTGGCGGTCGACGCCGGCCAGTCGAGGTCGTCGGCGTCGAACAGCGCCTCGAGCGCGGCGCGGCGCTCGGAGAACGGCGCGGCCATGCGGTCGTCGTCGCCGAGGGCGAGCAGGTCGAAGGCGATGTAGCGGGCGGGCGTCTCCTGCGAGAGCCGCTCGATCCGCGAGGCAGCCGGGTGGATCCGCTGGCTGAGCGCGTCGAAGTCCTCGGCCTCCGCGGCCCCCGACGCCGCGTCGATCACGAGCTCGCCGTCGAGCACGTACCGGCCGGCCGGGAAGGTGATCTCGGGGAAGTACCGCTCGAGCGGCTTGCCACCGCGCGAGAGCAGGGCCACGTCGGTGCCGTCGACGAACGCGATCGCCCGGAACCCGTCGTACTTGGGCTCGTACGACCAGCCTTCCTCCGTCGGCAGGGCGGTCTTGCCGCGGGCGAGCTGCGGAACGAGCGGCGGAGACAGCGGAAGCGCCATGGGCCGGAGCCTAATGGTGGCGCCGACGGCCGGCCCCGCCCACCGGACCCGATGCGACTCCTACCCGATCCCATCCCCAGGCCGTTGCCGGCCGGACGTCGCCGCTCTACGGTGTGTGGTGCGCGTGCGTCCGTCGGGTCGGCCGCTCCCGCACCCTCGTGTCCCCCTCGCTCGCTGGAGCTCCGTGTCGCCTTCGTCCGCACGCCGCGCCGGCGTGAAC
>JAVHXX010000486.1 GCA_031119595.1 Patulibacter sp.
CACCCATGCCGCCGACCTCCGTGTCGTCGCGTCGGCCCGTGGGATGTTCGCCCGTCGGACCGTCGCCCGTGACGTATCGCCGCAGCTCTGGGACACCCTCCTCACCGACCAGCCCCAGTGGCTCGTCCCGCCGGTCGGTCAGGGGCTCTACCTGCCGCCCCACCTCCACCTGCTCGTCGTGCCGTTCTCTGCAGGTGGCCGGCGCGCGATCGCGCTCCTGAGCTTCGACCGCCGCCGACACTTCTCGGATGCCGACCTTCAGTGGCTCGCGCACGTGCTGGCCGGGTCGTACGCGGCCGGCCAACGGCAGGAACGGGCCGCCCGGCTCGCGCCCGTCGCCTAGCCGACGGCCTCCTCGAGCTCCTGCTTCGTCATCGACGACCGCCCCTTCACGTTCTTCTTCCTGGCCTCGGCGTAGAGCTGGTCCTTCGTCCGGCCCTTCGCCTTGGCGGTGCCCGACCGCTCGCCGCCACGCTCCCCGGAGCTCTTGGGATCGTCCGTGGACGTCTTCGACGCGGTTCGGCTCTCGCCGTGGCGCGCCTTCTCCTTGTTGACCACGCGCGCGGCGATCTCCTCCGCGGTCGACTCGGACTTGCCCTGCGCCTTCTCGCTGGCCTTCACGTGCTCGTACTGGCGACCACGTTTGCTGTCCTTCTTCACTCCGCGCGGCGGCATGGCTCCGACCTCCTCTTGGGGACTCCTGGAACCCAGTGAACCCCGGCCCGCGACTGGCCCATCCGGGCACGACCGGCCGCCCGCGGGCACGCACGGCCACCCGATCGCACGATTCGACGGGCGTTTGACCATCCCGGGCGTACGGTCCGGCGATGTCGAAGCACGACCTCGGAGCGAACCACCATGGGTGACCGACAGCTGAAGATCGGGGCCCTGGTGCAGGGCGTGGGTGGCCCCGGCGACCAGAACACCTGGCTCCACCCCGAGATGCCGGGCGACGCCAGCGTGGACATCGACTGGTACGTCGACCTCACGAAGCGGTTCGAGGCGGCCAAGCTCGACTTCCTCTTCATCGCGGACAGCCAGTTCATCAGCCCGAACTCGCCGAACCACTACCTCAACCGCTTCGAGCCGCTCACGCTCCTCTCGGCCCTCGCGACGGCCACGAGCCACATCGGCCTCGCCGCGACGATCACGACCTCGTACACCGAGCCGTTCCACGTCGCGCGGCAGCTCGCCTCGCTCGACCTGCTGAGCCGTGGCCGCGCCGCGTGGAACGTGGTCACGAGCCTCGACATCGGTACCGCCGGCAACTATGGCCGCGAGGAGCACCTCGACTACGAGACGCGCTACAGCCGTGCTCGCGAGCACGTCGAGGTGGCGCAGGGCCTGTGGGATTCGTACGAGGACGACGCCTTCCCGCGCGACAAGGACGCCGGGGTCTTCTTCGACCGCACGCGTCAACACGAGCTCAACCACCGCGGCGAGCACTTCTCGGTGACCGGGCCGCTCAACGTCGAGCGGTCGCGCCAGGGCCATCCCGTCATCTTCCAGGCCGGCGACTCGGCCGAGGGCCGGGATCTCGCCGCGACGGTCGGCGAGGGGATCTTCACGATCCCGCGGGGCCTCGAGCCGGGGCAGGCGTTCTACGCCGAGATGAAGGAGCGTGCCGCCGCCAAGGGCCGCAACCCGGACCACGTCCTCATCCTCCCCGCGCTGACCGTCGTCCTCGCGGACTCCGACGAGGAGGCGCAGGCGATCGAGGACGCGACGTTCGCCGCGAAGGACTTCTCCAAGTCGCTCGCGGAGTTCGGACGCCCGTACGGCTGGCACGACTTCTCGCAGTACGACCCCGACGGTCCGTTCCCGGATGTCGCCCACCTCGCCGCGACCGGGAGCCGCACCATCGCCGACCACCTCCAGGCCGTGGCGGCCGAGCAGGGCCTCACCCTCCGGCAGACCGTGCAGTACGTCGAGCGGCAGTACCGGAGCGCGTTCGTCGGAACGGCCGCCACGGTGGCGGCCGAGATCCAGGCCTGGTTCGAGGGACGCGCCGCCGACGGGTTCATCCTGCACGTCACCGTGCCGAGCGAGTTCGACCGGTTCGCGGCCGAGGTGCTGCCGATCCTGCGCGAGCGCGGGATCTTCCGCGACGACTACGACGCGCAGACGCTCCGCGGGCACCTGGGCCTGCCGATCCCGGAGAACCGCCACACCGTCGCGCGCCGCCAGGCGTCGGCGGGTGGCGCGCCGGTCGCCGCCGCAGCGGCGGCGTAGCCGCCGGGCGGCTCCCCACCGGTTCCGGCCCGTCGCAGATGGTCCGGAACCGGACGTTCCGAAGCCGGACCACCACTACGATGGAGGCATGCCCCCGTCCGCGCCCGCCGTCGACCTCTCGATGCTGCTCAACCAGTCGAGCCACGCCCTCACCAACCGGATGTCGGGGGCGCTGGCGGAGGTCGGGCTGTCCGTGCGGATCTACTGCGTCCTCGTGAAGGCGGTCGAGGGCGACTACACCCAGGGCAAGATCGCGGAGCTCGCCTGGATGGACAAGACCACGATGGTCAGCACCCTGGACGAGATGGAGAAGCTCGGTCTCGCCGAGCGGAAGCTCTCGCCGACGGACCGGCGGGTCCGCGTGGTGTCGGTGACCGCGGCGGGTCGCAAGGCCCTCGACCGCGGGCACCGCGTGGTGCAGGGCGTCTACGACGAGGTGCTCGCCGGCATCGGCAAGAAGGACCGGGCCACGTTCCTCGCCGTGCTCGAATCGGTCGTCGCCGGTCCGCTTGCGGCCCCGTTCCACCTGGAGCGTCCGGTGCGGCGTCGGCGCGAGCGCAGCCTGACCTGATCGTCCGCCGGCAAACCGGGCGCATGTAGATCGTCCGCTAATAAACGATCCGCTAACGTCATGGGCATGTCCGAGACGACGCATGCCTCCATCCCTCGCGACCGCCTCCCGGCGCTGCTCCTCCTCTGCGCCGCGACGCTCATGACGGTCCTCGACGAAACCGTGGTCAGCGTCGCGCTGCCCTCGATCCAGCGCGACCTCCACATCGGCACCGCGAACCTCTCGTGGGTCGTCAACGGCTATCTCGTCGCCTTCGGCGGCCTGCTGCTCTTCGCGGGCCGCGTGGGCGACCTGATCGGCCGCCGCCGGGTCCTGCTCGCGGGCCTGGCGCTCTTCACCGCCGCGTCGGTCCCGTGTGGCGTGGCGCCGTCCGCGGGCTGGCTCGTCGGCGGACGGTTCCTGCAGGGCGTGGGCGGTGCGCTCGCCGCCTCGGTCGCCCTCGGCATGGTCGTGGCGCTCTTCGACGAAGCGGCGCTGCGCACCCGCGCGATCGGCCTGTACGCGTTCACGTCGTCGATCGGCGCGTCGAGCGGGCTGTTCCTCGGTGGCGTCATCACCGACGTCGCATCCTGGCGCTGGGTCTTCCTCGTGAACGTCCCCATCGGGATCGCCGTCGTGCTGCTCGGCGCTCGGCGGCTCCCGCGCGAACCCGGGTCCGGGACGCGCTGCGATGCCGACGCGTCCGGCGCCGTGCTCCTCGTCGGCGGCCTCACGCTGCTGCTGCTCGCCGTCGTCGACGACGGCCTCCGCGGACTCGGCCTCGCCGCGGCCGTCTTCCTCGCCGGGTTCGTGCTCCGGCAGCGCACCGCGGCGACACCGCTGCTCCCGCTGCAGG
>JAVHXX010000487.1 GCA_031119595.1 Patulibacter sp.
TCGTGCGCCGGTACTACGGCTTCGTCCGCCTGAAGGCCTCGTCGTACTTCCTCGTCGGCGGTGACGCCGAGGATCTCGTCCAGGAAGGCTTGGTCGGCCTCTACAAGGCGATCCGCGACTACCGGTCGGACCGCGAGTCGTCCTTCCGCAACTTCGCCGAGCTCTGCATCACGCGGCAGATCATCACCGCGGTGAAGACCTCCACCCGCAACAAGCACAAGCCGCTCAACGGCTACGTCTCCTTCTCGCGCACGACGGCCACCTCGGCGGAGAACGAGCCGACCCTCGAGGAGATGCTCCCCGGCCCGTCGACCCTCGACCCGGCCTCCCGTGCGGTCAGCTCCGAGGAGCTCGGCGCGCTCGTCGGCTGCCTCTCGAGCAAGCTCAGCGAACTCGAGTCCCAGGCGCTGGCGCTCTACCTCGACGGCCGCAGCTACGAGGAGATCGGTGAGCGCGTCGGCTGCCCGCCGAAGGCCATCGACAACGCCCTCCAGCGCGTCAAGCGCAAGGTGCAGACGCACCTGCGTGAGCGCGAGGAGACCCTCATCCCGAACTTCGGCGGCTGAACCGGCCGGGGCGGGGAGGATCGGCCCCGCCCACCGGCCCCACGGGGTCGGTCGACCGCCACGCCGGCCGAGCCACGCCGGCGCCGCGGCCCCGACCGCATGACCCCGAAACGACGAGAGGCGCCCAGCCGGGCGCCTCTCGTCGTTCTACGGGTGACGCCGGGCCCCGCGACGGAGCCCGGCGTGCAGGTGAGGGCTTCGCCCTACGGAGCGGCGGTGCCCGACGCGGTCGAGCCGCCGGACGCCTGCGCCTGCGCGAGCGCCTGCTGGAGCTGCTCCTGCGTGAGACCGCTGGTCGAGCTCGACGACGCCGTGGAGGCGGGCTGCTTCGGGGCCTTCGCGGTCTTCTTCGCGTCGACGACGAAGACGAGCGTCTCGCCGGCCGCGATCGTGGTGCCCTGGCCCTGGTCGCCGTAGCCCTTGGCTGCGGGGACGATCAGGAGCCGGCGACCGCCGACGTGCATGCCCGGCAGACCCTCGGTCCAGCCGTCGATGACGGAGCCCTTGGCGAGCGTGAACGGGATCTCCTTCTGCGGACGATCCCAGCTGGCGTCGAACTGCTGGTTCGTCGACCACGACACGCCGACGTACCGGGCGGTGAGCTGGTCGCCGGTCTTCACGAGCGGGCCGGTGCCGACCACGATGTCCTTCTTGACGAGCGTCGTCGGCGGAATCGTGTCCGGGATGTTGATCTGCGGCTTCTTCGTGAGATCGGTGGCGTAGCCGACCTTGATGCCATCGACCACGGTGGTGACGGGGACCTTGGCGGTCGAGCTCTTGGAATCGGACCCGCAGGCGGCGAGAGACGTGCCGGCTGCGGCGAGCAGGACCGCCGCGCCTGCGCGTCGGGTGGTGGTGCGGAGAGTCATGGTCCGCGAACCGTACCCGGCGAGCGCTCGCCGTGAAGCACCCCTGCGTGCGAGAGGTCGCCGCGGCGTCCACCGTCGTGTGCCATCGCTCCACCCCCGGCGGGCTGTCACGCGCGCGCGAGAGGGCGTACCGTGGTCGTCTGCGCCGGGGTAGCTCAGTTGGTAGAGCAACCGCCTTGTAAGCGGTAGGTCGAGGGTTCGAGTCCCTTCCCCGGCTCTGGCCGCCCGGATGCGACAACCGGCTGCTCAGCACCCCTTCCGCGGTACCCTGGGAGCAGATGACGCGCCCCGCAGAACCCGCCTCCGAATACGGGGCGACCTGTTACCGACACAGCGGCCGTGGCACGAACGTGCGCTGCCAGAACTCCGGCAAGCCGATCTGCTCCGAGTGCATGCGCGACACCCCGGTCGGCTACCGCTGCCCGGACTGCGCGCCCACGAGCAAGCCGATCTTCGACGACTCGATGGTCATGACGAAGGTCATGCTGGGGATCTGCGCGGCGGTGTTCGTCGTCCAGGTGGTCCTCGGTCTCTCGCACGGCCAGTCGAACGCGATCCTGAGCGCCACGGGCGATGCGGCGTACACCAACCCGATCTACCTGCACGGTGCGCTCTGGGCGCCGGGCATCGACCAGGACCACGAGTACTGGCGGATCATCACCTCGGGCTTCCTGCACGCCGGCTTGATCCACATCGCGTTCAACTCGTACTTCATCTGGATCCTTGGTCAGTTGATCGAGGCGGCGGTCGGCAAGCTGCGCTTCGCGCTCCTGTACCTCACGTCGATGATCGGCGGCGCGGCCGGTGCGCTCGCGCTCTCGTCCGTGAACACGCCGACGATCGGTGCGTCGGGCGCCGCGTTCGGGCTCCTCGGGGCCGGGATCGTGATGGCGCGGCTCCGGCGCAACGAGCAGCTCACCAACCAACTCGTGATCACGGCGGTGATCAACTTCGTGATCACGATCAGCCTCTCCGGGAGCATTTCGGTCGGCGGCCACCTCGGGGGCTTCGCGACGGGCCTCGTCTGTGGCTGGATCGCCTACGGCCCATGGCAACGGCAGCGCTGGGTCGCGCCGGTCGCCTACGTCGGCCTCGCCGTGGTCCTCTTCGCCGTCGCCGTCTTCATCGCCCACGACAAGGTCCAGGCGTTCAACGACGCGCAGACCGTCGTCGGGCAGGTCCGCACGCCCTAGGTCCCTCTCAGCGCACCTCGAGGTACGACCCCTCTGGTGCCTCGATGCCGCTCGTGGGGTGGAGCACCGCGCTGAGCAGCTCGAGCCCGTCGACGAGCCGCGGCCCGGGCCGGGAGAAGTAGGCGCTCGCGTTCACGGCGATGATGCGGCTCGCGCCGAGCGCGGCGATCTGCTCGTAGTGCTCGAGGGCCTCGTCCATCGCCTCCTGGGCGTTGCGGCCGCACGGCATCACGATCACGACGTCCGGCTTGGCCGCCACGGCGACCTCCCACGGCAGCTGCTCGGAATGCTCGCCGGGGAGTCCGAGGACGTCCTGGCCGCCGGCGTAGTCGATCATCTGGGGCACCCAGTGACCGCCGATGAAGAGCGGGTCGAGCCACTCGACCGCGAGGACCTTCACCGGATCGAGGCCACGGCTCGCGAGGCGCACCCGGTCGATGCGGGCGGCGAGTTCCTCGACGAGGTCGACGCCCTCCTCCTTGCGGTCGGTGCGGCCGGCGATCGTGCGGATGTCGCCGAGGGCCTCGCCGAGCGTGTGCGGATCGAGGCACACGACCTCGGGCGGCCGGTCGAAGGTCTGGGCGAGCGCGACCACGTCCTGGTGGGCGACGGCGCACACCGTGCAGAGCTCCTGCGTGACGATCAGGTCGGGCTCGAGTTCACGCAGCGCGAACTCGTCGAGCTCGTAGATCGACTCGCCGCCGGCGAGTTGGTCCTTGACCGCCTCGTCGATCTCCCGCGCCTTCAGGCCCTGCGGCAGACGGTCGCGGGTGACCTTCGGCAGCTCGGTCGCCTGCCACGGGAAGTCGCATTCGTGCGTGACGCCGACGACCTCGTCCTCGAGATCGAGCGCGAACAGCAACTCGGTGGCGTGGGGGACGAGACTCACGATGCGCACGACGGTGCAGGCTAGGCCAACACCGCCCACACTCGCCGTCAGCGGGGTCCAGAACGACCAGGGGCGCTGCGCGATCCCGTGTTGCGCCCCGCCCCCGAAAA